>JAQTNF010000053.1 GCA_028713995.1 Deltaproteobacteria bacterium
GGGTACGTCCAGCGGTCCTCCACGCGCATCCCGTTGTAGGCGGAGCACGGCAGATCCAGCGTCGTCTCATAGTCCAACGTCCATGGCCTGGACGAGATGTCGTAGCGCAACAGGGCGTGGGACGTCAGCGCCAGCACCTTGTTGTCGCGTGCGTTCACGCCGATGGCGCGCACCTCGGCGCCCACGCTCACGCGGCCGGCCTCCACAGGCGCCAACGGGCTCGTGGCGTCCACGATGGTGATGCCCGCGTCGTCGGCCAGGTACAACGCCCCTCGGTGGTACGCCATGTCGCGCACCGTGCCGTGGCCCGGCAAATACGCCGTCTCGACCGGCAGGTCCGGCCCGGTCAGGTCGAAGACGTGCAGGCCGGAGTAGGTCCCCACGAAAAGGCGACCGTTGACGATTTTCAGGACGCGGCCGTCGTCCGGCTCCGTGCCGCCGCAGTGCCCGGGCGCGGTCATCTCCACGGACCCCACGTGCTCCAGGATCCCTGAGCCGCCTTCCATGTCCAGCACGTGAACCTCGGAGCCCACCAGCGCGTACACGTAGCCCTCGGAGCCCACGGCGAAGTCCTCCACCCACTCCCAGCAGTCCGGCGACCACGAGGACGTCAGCTCCATGGGCTTGGGCTCCACCTCGGAGCAGACGTACGGCTGGCCCGTCGCCTCCGGGCACGTGAGCTTGCCGACCTTGGCGTACCATTCCTCAGACGCCTTGCACGCCCGCGTGGTCTCCGGATCCTCCACCCCGTCGCCGTTGCAGTCCATGGCAGGCGGCTCGCCTTGCAGCTCCCGGCTGCCGTGCCACACGCCGTTCGCGCGGTCCGCGAGATAGTACAGGTTCTTGTTCGGGTCCGCGCTCCGGTACAGGGCCACCTGGCTCCCGTCCCGCGAGGCCATGATGAACGGGAACCCTCCCGAGGGCGGGCACTTGTCGCCCGTGCAATCGGGAACGGTCCGCGTCCAAGTGCCTCCCGCGAGGTCGAGCTCCCACAGGTCCGTATGCGCCACGCCGGACTGGTCGGTCCCGCCGTACAGGAAGAGCGTTCCCTCCAGGGGGCCTCCCAGCGAAACCGCGGGGCGCGTCCTCACCCCCGGACCGGCCGTCAGGTCGCCCGCGACCCAGGTCTCGCCCTGCACGAAATCGAAGATGCGCACGAGCGTGGACGGGGTGCCGTCGATGCGCTCTCCACCCACCACATAGACCATTTCGCCAGCCTGCGCCGTGACGAAGTTCGCGAGGCCTTCATATCCCTCCGGCAAATCAAGCTCGGTCCATTTCATCTGCGTAAGGTCGAGCGCCCACACGTCGGTCGCCGCGCTGCCGTCGGCCAGCTTGCCGCCGAACAGGATGAGCCGTCCCCCTTCCTTGTCGAAGAACAACCCCGCGTCCGACCTCGCTTCCGGCCGGGCCGCGCTGCCGAACGTCGCTTCTTCCCATCCCACGAACGGGATGCCCTCGGAATCGAGCCCGCCGAACCTGCCCAGCCACAACCTGTCGGACGGCGCACCGTCCGCGAGCGTGCCTCCGAAAACGGCGACCATGTCCATTGACCCGGCGACGGGAGTCGTAATGGTAACCCACGCGGAAGAGAACGCCTTGGTGTCGGGCACCGAGCCCGGGCCCGAGCCGGTGGAATAGCCGCCTCCCACGACTCCCAGGGTGCGCCTGTCGACGAACCTGACGAGCAGACCCGCAAGGGACGAGTTCGAGCCGACAAGCCCTGCCGAATAGCCGAACCTGCCGACGTCCGACGCCTCCCCGGGATCGACGCCGATGAGGCCGATCTGGGGCTCGTGCGCTCCCACCATCTGCTGGGCAATGCTGGGATCCACAAGCGGGTTCGTCACGTCCAGGCTGGGGACCAGATCCCCCGGCCGCGGTAGCCGCTTCTTCAGGTTCGGGTCGATATGGAACATCCACTGCTTCATCTTGACGGACTGGTAGCGGTTGCCGTGCACGTCATCGAGCACGCCCGAGATCTGGGGAGGCCGGATCCAGACGTAGCCCTGAGCCGGGGCGCTCTTCTGGGCACTGTCGACGCTCTCCAGCGACGCCTCAAGGCCTTGCCACCACGGCTCGCCCTGCCAGTGCCAGTAGGTTGTCTTCTCCGCGTCTCCCCACCCCGAGACGTGATCGGGATGTTTGTAGGTCACCTCCTCCGGAGTGCAGTGGTAGGTCCACAGAGACTTGGACGCGACGTCCCTGTCGTAGTCCCACCGCGAGGCATTTGTCTGATCGCTCCATCCGCAGTCCGTCTGTGGGACTCGCATGTGCTCCGGCCATGTTCCTCCTGGGAATTGCTGTATACTCCCACCGTTCAATTGGTCCTTCGTATTCCATGCTGCCAGGTGCCAGTGTTGGTGGTAAAATTGCACCACCGTCTGACCACTCGTGTTCATGGGACAGTTTGCGTCGGTGCAACCGTTGCTATAGGTGCTTCCATTCCAGCCGTACTCCACATTGTCTGGGTAATTCGAACAATCGCACCATCTTATTTCAAGATCGTATTGTCTATCGTTCCCGGTTCCGTTAGCGCCCCTGTCCGTCCCTGCACTGTATGCGCATGTGCTCACGCCGGAGAGCGGCTTCGACCCCGTTGCAAACCCATAGTTTCCGCTTCCCCAGGGTTGCACATCCTGGACCTCAAATCCGCAGAATTTTACGCACGGCTCGTCGTCGCAGTCGTCCGGGATTCCGTCTCCGTCGCAGTCGTCCTTGCTTCCACAGACTCGCACCTCGCCCTGATACGGCTTTATGCTGTGATGCGTGACCGTCACCTTCATCACTCCCGGCGTCGGCGGTTCATCGAATTTGACTATAGCTTTCGATTCCGTTGCTCTTCTCTTTATATAAGCCCGCCCAAGTGTCCGTATTTCTCCATCTGACATCTCTTGGCTCACTCCAACCAACGCGCCCTCTAGCTTCTCGTTATTCGAAACAGACACCTCGAACGTCTTTTCTCCTTTCGATATCATTCTGTCGTATGAGTATTCGGTAAATACCCTCGGCGTCTCCGGTCTATACTCCATTTCCGGATCGCCAAATATGTGATACATATTCTCATGTTTTTCTCTTAGATATTTTTCCTTCGTGAAACTGTCCATATAATATCGCATCATTCCATATAGATACCCCAATCTATAGTTGTTGTTAACTATCTTGATCATTGAGTAGTCGTTCCATACTCCTGATATGAACCCCTGCAGCATCAACTCATTCTGGGGTGGCTGCGTACCCCCGGTTGCTGCAATCACACCAACCGCTCCCCCATGATGTTTCTTTATAAAGTTCTCTGTTATGCAGTTCGACTCCGCCGGTGCTCCCGTCGGATTGGACGCAGGAGGCGCCACAAACTTGCCAAGACTACATCCCATATTTAACAGCACCGGCGTTTCCGGATAGTCTGTCAATCCGTCTACATCATCCGTACCAAAATCTGGAGCCGTCCATACGTGGTAATAAGATGATCCGTGAGCGTTGTATGCAATCAATCCAACGTGCTCAGTATTTACCACAAAGCTCACTGCATCAGTTTGCGCCGGGTCTTTTTCTCCAAATATTGTGTCATCGTTATATCGAGCACTGTCCATTAGTTCACTTACAAATCGACCGTCTTGCAACGCCCCCTTTTTGTATAATCTATATCCCTTCCCTCTGCTATCGCAGTCGTTGGAAGTTGCGACTATGGTTTCCCAATTGTAAACCCTAGACGTATTGTTTATAAGATAATCTTCTATGCTTACATTGCCGTTGACGAATGGCCACTTCGCTATACAGTCATTGTTGCAATAACAATGATTCCTTTCTCTGCAAACGGCATTTCCGCTACAGCTTGTTATAGACTGACAATCCGAATCGTCTGTACAGTTTAAAAGGCACATACCGCCAACACACGTCTCTATGGACGAACAGGGATTGTTTGGGTTGCAATCCGCGCTATCTGGTGGTATCGAATACTTATCTATGAAATTCGATGTAAGAAGATTGGCCTCATACCATCGCCCGGTAGTATCTGGATTGCTGTCATATTTCAATATCTTTTCGAATACAGCAGCACATTCGCTTCCTGTTTGAACAGGTATACGACCAATATCAAGATTGGTAAAAACATTATTCCCGCGCCCGTACCACCAGTCCGAATAGAAATAGCGAGGTTTATTTACGTCATCGTCCTTATTGTAAAACGAAAGGTGGCTGGGAATATATGCCGGAGCGTCTCCAACCAGCAAAAGATATTTTGCCGGCCATTTCCCAGAAGCATTAAGGCCCGAACTGTTTATATAGTCATTTATAGCACCATCCGAGGTCTCGGGATGTGCAGGGTCAAAACTGGGTATCTGTGCTGTCGTTACAATATCTGTTTGATAACCCTTCTCCCTCTTCCAATCACGGAAACGATCAAGCTGGTTCTCGCCAGCGATGAGACAGCTAGAATAAATCGATCCATCAACGATAATTAAGTAATCCGGGCTATTATTGGAGGGAAGAGGGGATGGCGGAGCACTATAGGGAGGATCGACAACAACATTAAAAACGACGTAGGAGCGTGCGTATAGACTATTGACTGAGCCTGCCTGATACGAAAGCATCCGGATATCAATCTCTGCATAACGATGACCACGATAGGTGAAGACGTCGCTTATGGAGACAGGCTCCTCCGGGAGAAAGGCACTATCTGGATACAGATTCGCGTCATAAGAAAATGGCGGAATACTCTCATCTTCGCAGGTCGAAGGTTCTTCCTGTGTTGGACATATCGGTTCTGACAAAGGGACAATGCTTCTGTCACCAGATACATTGTCGATGTATGGCTGACCTCCGAAAGGAATCTCAACGAGAATCGCCCTGTACGGGAGAGCAGGTCCTCCCACATCTCCGCCCGACCCAGTGCCGGGGATAGAAACACAAGTGAAGTCTCCATCAGGAGACGTCATGTCCTGGACATAGAACCCGCACACACCGACGCCGACCGTCGCGCCGAACTTCTTGCGTTGCGATTGAACAAGCATGGGCAAGGGCATGTCATAGTGGCAGGACGAGCCCGGAATCATCGTCCAGGTTGGGTCTCCGTACGAGACTTCGCCGGCAGAGACCGGCACCGAAGCCAGGAAGAACGCCGCGAAGCACGCCAGAACCCCACATACGAATTGCCGTGTCATGATCCACCCCTTTCCTTGGTTGGTTCCTTCCACCTCTGTTGCGAGCCCAGAAACTGACTTTTGAGAAGACATCGAAATCGTGGCCTCTCTGAAGGATTCTTCTGGGAAATTGTAAAGTCTCACCTCGCTCCCTCCGGCAGGTCGAACTGGTAGATGGCGTTCTCGATGCCCTGGGTCTTCGTCATCATGTCCACGTAGACCTTGTAGCCCCAGATGCGCGGGTGCTCCTTGGGCCGCTCGGGCCAGGCAGTAGAGGGCAGATTGGTAATCTGAAATTCCTTGCCTGTGTTGAGGTTGTACCCCCATATCTGAACTCCGTCGAAGGCCTGCGCATTGTTCGGATCCGTTGAATCCCGATAATCCATCCATACGACGATCTCGTTCCAGATGTCCGGATACAGACAAATCCACTTTGCGTTCGTGATCTGCTTGCGCTCTTTGGTCTCCATATCGTACACGAAGATGGCGGCGTTCTTAAGTGTGCCCAAAGTGTCGTTGTCGCCGTAGCGGAGGTCCGAATACACGATTTTACTCCCTTGAATGCGCGGAGTGATTTGAGCCTCTTGGTCGTACGTGACCGCTCGCCACTCCTTTGTCTCGATGTTATAAGCAGTAATATCGTAGTGCGTTGATCGCACATCGATAAATGTAATCCACTTGTCCCATATGGAGTTGTAGTTGCCGTATGCTTCATCGATGAGCGTCATGGATTTCGCAGGGATGACAGACGTATCGAAAAGGCAAAGATTGCCAAGACTCAGATCGCTGCCGCATCCTCCCTCCGTAACAAGGTGCTCTTTATAGATGTCGAGAGACGATATGGGAGGGGGGGGTACCGGAAGGCTGGGTTATCGAGTACAGGATTTGTTGGTACTTGTCCGCAATGTTTAACCGCACAAGTTCGGAACGACCGGGCGTGGCTCCCCATAGCGCTATTGTATAATATAGCTGTCCATCATACAGCGAGGGCCGGTATAAATAACTTGCTCCGGTTTCTATTGGATATTGTTTGTACAGGACTGGTACCTTTAAATATTTATCATTATTGATATCCACTACATATATGTAGTCTCCTGGGCCGACTTTGCCGGTAAGATATGCGAGATGCTGATCCCATACATCCCACTGCATGGCCTCGACAGATTCCGAAAACGTAAGCTGCTTGCAACCGAGGCCACAATTCTCACCCGTAGGATTGGCTTCCCAATCCCATGGGCCGGCATCGGATACCCACGTACTCGTGTCAGTATCGGAATCGGAATCCGAGTCGGCGTCGCTGTCCGAGTCGGCGTCGCTATCGGAGCCGGAGTCCGAGCCCTTGGCCTTGCCGTTGCCGGAGCAACCCCAACAGCATGCGAGCAGCGAGAGCAACGTTAGGATAACATGAAGAGTCAGGTCGCGTCTCATCGGCTCACCTCGCTCCCTCCGGCAGGTCGAACTGGTAGATGGCGTTCTCGATGCCCTGGGTCTTCGTCATCATGTCCACGTAGACCTTGTAGCCCCAGATGCGCGGGTGCTCCTTGGGCCGCTCGGGCCAGGCAGTAGAGGGCAGATTGGTAATCTGAAATTCCTTGCCTGTGTTGAGGTTGTAGCCCCAGACCTGGACACCGTCGAACGCGGAAATGTTGTTGGGATCGGTGGAAGCACGGTAATCCATCCAGACGATGATTTCGTTCCAGATGTCAGGGTCAGCGGCAATCCATTGACCGCTAGTAATTTGTCTTCGCTCCTTTGTCTCTAAATCGTACATGAAAATGGCCTGATGGTTCCTGTTGCCGAAATTGACGCTCTGGTCCGTCCCCAAACGGAGGTCTCCATACACGACTTTGTTCCCTTGAACCCGAGGGCTGAGCTGCGAGTATTGGGAGTCATTCGTAACCGCCACAAGTTGTTGCTTTGCGATATCGTAACCCGTGATGTCGAAATATCCGGGTCTGGAGTCAGTGAATACGATCCAGTTGCCCCATATGGAGTTGTAGTTCCCATAAGCTTCGTCAATCAGCGTCGTGGACTTTGCAGGGATGACAGACCAATCGAAGAGACACAGATTGCCAAGAGCAAGGTTGGTGCCACAGCCTGCTTGAGTGACGATATATTTGTCGTACACATCAACGTACTTCAATGGCGAAGGGGAGTCCGGGGCATGGACTCCAACCGACGCAATAACTTTCTGATTGACTCCAACGTTGACACGAACGAGTTCCGAACGGCGGACCTTTTCATCCCAAACCTTTATCGAATAATAGAGTGTATCATTGTATATAGATGGATAAAACAGATAGCTCTTGCCTGTTGCTAATGGATATTTTTTATAGAGTTCCGGAATTTGCATTCTTTTATGGTTGAGAATGTCGACCACATAGATGACATTCCCTGGACCATCCTCGCCGGTGAGATACACCAGTTTCTGGTCCCACACATCCCACTGAAGAGGTTCGACGGAATCAGAAAAAGTGAGTTGCTTGCATCCCGGCCCGCAGTCCTCGCCGGCAGGGTTGTCCTCCCAATCCCATGGTCCGGCGTCGGAAACGTAGACCCCTGTGTTCGTGTCGGTGTCGCTGTCGGAATCCGAGTCCGAATCGCTGTCCGAGTCGGCGTCGCTATCGGAGCCGGAGTCCGAGCCCTTGGCCTTGCCGTTGCCGGAGCAACCGGAGCAGGCCGGGAGGAGGAAGAGAAACGCAAGAACGAGTGTTGTCAGGTTGTGTTTCATGAGATCACATCACCTCAACAGCCTCCCGCGGGGATGAACCCCGCGGCAACGATGCCCTTCGTGTAAAGAGCCCGCATGCTCCCACAAGACTCCGCTGCAACGATCTCTGGTCACTATCTTCTGTGCCGGACCGTTCGTGTTTGGACGGAAAAAACGACCGTGGACGCGCCAGGTCTCGGAACGCCCATGAATGCCCCGGAAGAATCCCCATTGCGAAACCGTATGGGAAGCGGAAAAGAGAAGTCAATCGGGAAGAGGCGCCAGTAAGAATAATGTCCGGAGTATCACGTGTCGAAGCGCTCGGTGAATGCGCCATGACCCCAGCTCGATGCACGACCCATGCCACGACGCGCGCTTCCTCCCGCGATCCCCGCAACCCGCCGTTTGTCATTGGAAAAATTCCGCCGGGCCCACGACCTCGTCCGTGGCCGGCGTCTCCCGGCATAGACACCTTCACCTTTGGGGGGTTCTCACGACAGGATGGGTTAGGAGCGTGTCAGGATCGGTCGAGGGGAGAGCAACCTCAGGGGGTTAAACTTCGTACCAAGGGCAGGACGCCCGGCGTCCTTCGTGGTTTCAGCCCGGCGATTGATCGCCGGGCGCAGCGACGGATGAATCCCCGCCCTACTTCTTGGCCTTGTTGTTGGCGTTGTACTGCTGGATGAGCTTGTCGGTCAGATCGAGGTGGGAGGGAGCCCAGACCACGGCGCCGGAAGATCTGTCGTAGATCATCGTGTAGCTCTCGGTCCTGCCGATCTGCTCCAGGATCTTGGCCATCTTCTCGAGGATGCCCTGGGTCAGCTCGGCCTCCTTGCCGGCGAGCTCCTTCTGGAACTGCATGTAGGTCTGCTGGAGCTCGGTCACTGACCGGTAGTATTCCTCGACCTTCTTCTGCAGCGCGTCCTTGGTGAGCACGTTCTGCTGCTTCTCGATCGCGTCCTTCATGGCGAGGATTTCTTTTTCCTTGCCCTCGATCTTGGTCTGCAGCTTGTCCTTCATGCCCTTCAGCTTGGCCATGGCCGCCTTGCCCTCTTCCGTCTCGTTGAGGGCCCTGCGAAGGTCGACGAAGGCGATCTTGATGTTCTCCGCCGACGCCTTGTGGGCCGCAGAAACGAGCACGAGCGCCGCCAGAATTGCCGGGACATAGCGTTTCATGGTCATCATTCTCTCCCTTTTCCGAAAGGTTTCGTTTCCCAATTGGACCGCGCGCGGCCGCATTCCGACTCCATATTCGACGTGAAACAAGCCATCCTATTCAGAAATTCCCCTTATCATTCCTCGCTCCCGGGCCCAAAGCCCCTAGAAGAAATTCCCGAAGGTGAACTCGAACGCGTACGGTTCCTCGTCGGGGTAGGTTGTCGTCGGCCAGCCCCACTCGAATCGCAGCGGGCCGAGCGGCGAGAACCAGCGAATGCCGAATCCTACGGAGGTGCGCATGTACAGCGGGTTGTGGTTGCAGGGATCGGTGTACGGGTTGATGCCGCGTCCGCCGCCCGCCTGGCACCAGGCGTCTTCGAAGTTGAACGAGTTGCCGGCGTCGAAAAAGACCACGCCCTTGATGCCCACCATCTCGATGATCGGGAACTCGATCTCGTTGTTGAACGTGAGCCGCATGTTGCCGCCGATGTTGATGCCCGTGGCCATGGGCTCGGCGTTGGGATCGAACTTGTTCGGGATGGACAGACGCGGCCCGAGCGACCAGGGATAGAAGCCGCGCACATCCATGATGCCGCCCGAGCGGTAGCGGTGCACGATGGGCAGCCCTTCCGGGCTATCCGAGTAGATGAAGCCGAAGTTGCCGTTGATGCGCAGTACGAGCTTCCAGAAGAGCGGGAAGTACCAGCGGCTCGTGAGCGTGTAGCGCGTGAACCCGAAGTCGGATCCCAGGTAGGGCGAGGCCCACTCCACGGAGCCCATGTTGTAGGAGCCGTCGGTGGGGAAGAGCCGGTTGTTGCGCAGATCGTAAGCGAGCGTGCCCTTGATGCTGGAGCTCAGGCCCTCCTTGAAGAGGTAGGCGAGAGGCAGATCCCTGAAGCCCGAGTTGAGCCTGCGTCCGCTGATGAGCAGGCCCGTGTTCGCGCCCGTGTTCACCGAGTCCTGCTCAAGGTTGTACGAGAGGTACAGCTTGAGATCGCGCAGCACGAGGGAATGGCCGAGCGTGATCTCGCCGCCAGTGGATTCCTTGTTGTAGTCCACCTGGGCCATGATGGTGTCGTACAGCCGGAACGCGAAGGTCCACTCGCTGTCGAGGAAGTAGGGCTCCCAGAAGTCGAGCATGAAGACCTGCCGCATGCTCGACAGCTGCGCCTGCAGCGAGATGGTTTGCCCCTGCCCCAGGAAGTTCTGCTCCGTGACCTGTGCCTGAGCGATGAAGTTCTCCACGGAGCTGAAGCCGAGGCCCACCTGGAACGTGCCGGTGTGCTTCTCGACCACCTCGACCGTGACGATCTCCTTGTCGGGCGTGCTGCCCGGGCTCGTCGTGATGTCCACGCGCTCGAAGTAGCCGAGCTGGGTGACCCGCGCCTTTGAGACGTCGATCCCGGTCTGGGAGTACTTCTCGCCCTCGTGCACCACCACCTCGCGGCGGATGACCCGATCGCGCGTCTTCTGGTTGCCGCGGATCTCGATGCGCTCGAACGACACCGACGGGCCGCGCGAGATGTCGAACACCAGATCGACGATGCGCGTCTCCTTGTTGGTGAGCGTCTTCAGATCCACGTTGACGTGGGCGTAGCTGGCGTCCTGGTAGTGGCGCGTGATGCGGTTCGTGTCCTCCATGACCGAGGTGCGAGAGAACCACTCGCCGCGCTCGGTGAGGACCATGGAGCGCACCTTGCGGCGCCCGCCGAGCAGCTCGATCTCGTTGCCGCCGTCGTCGTGCTCCACGACCTTGATGCGGCCCACCTTGTACCTGGGCCCCTCGTCGATGGGGATGGACAGGAAGATGTAGCGCCGGTCCGGGGTGAGCTCGACGCGCGGCGTACCCACCTTCACGTCGATGTAGCCGTTGTCCCAGTACAGGGCCGAGATCATCGTGAGATCGCGGTCGAACATGTCGCGCTTGAACTTGCCCGAGTCGGTGATGATGGCGAACGGGCCCGCGGTCCTCGTGGACATGTAGCGCGAGATCTCGGCGTCGTTGAGCGCGCGGTTCCCGACGAACGTGATGCGGCGCACCTCCACCTGGGCGTGCTCCGCAATCTCAAAGACGAGCTTGAACGAGTTCTGGCCCATATCCTCGAGGCGGTACGTCACCTCGGCGAGCGAGAAGCCCTTGCCCGCATACAGATCGCGGATCTTCTGGACGTTCTTGTGGATGGTGGGCACGTCGAGGGGCGCGTTCACCTTCACGTCGAGGACCTCGGTGATGTCCTCCTCCTTGACCTCGTCGTTGCCCTCGAACTTGATCTCGGTGATGGCGGCCTTTTCCTTGACCTCGTACGCAAGAATCACGCCGCCCGCCACGCTCTTCATGCTCACGGTCACGTCGCTGAACAGGCCGAGCGTGTACAGGGCGCGGATATCCCTCGCCACGCGCTTGGGATCGTACGGCATTCCGCGACGCGTCCCGATGTTGGCGCGGATGTCGTCGGCCGCGACGCGCCGGTTGCCCCCGACCTCGATATCGACAATCTTTTCGCCGACCTCCGGAGCCGCGGCCAAGGATTCCTCGCCTGCCTGGCCCGCGTTGGACGCCTCCTGGGCGAAGGCCCGGAACGCGTAGGTTCCCGCCAGGAGGAGGGCAAGTGCGCTGACCGTGAGGCGGGCCATTCCGAGCCAGTTCTTCTCCGGCAAAACCCCAGGCCGAGGCTCGGGGCGGTCAAAGGTCCTGGATTTGTACGTCCATGACCAAACCCAAGTCAACTCGGCCTTCCAAATAACGGCCTGTTTTGAGCCTCAACGGTCGGCGACAGAGCCGGCCCGACCATGGTCAACGCTTGCGCTTCCCCGTGGGGCTCCAGATCCAACCCGGCAACGCCTTGAGGCTCCGAACCCGATCAGGCCTGAGCCTGCCCGACATGTACTCGTCGCGCCGGTGAAACACCCAGAGCCCGAGACGGAAGCCATCGTCGCAGACGTATCGCCTGATGGGTCTCGCGTGGCCGTGCCGTTTGACGAAGTCGCGGAGGTGCGTGAAGCCGAGGCTCCACTGCATCTCCCGTCCGCTCCAGGTCCAGCCGGGCAGCGTTTCGAGGCACCGAATCCGGTCCGGTGGGAGCTTGTTCTGAAAGCAACGATTGCGACAGTGAGATACCCACACCCCGAGACGGAATCCGTCCTTGCAGACGTATCTCCCGACAGGCCTCGCGTGGCCGTTGCGTTTGATGAAGTCGCGGAGGTGCGTGAGCCCTACGTCCCAATTCGTGTTCCGCCCGTCCCAGGTCCAGTCCGATACGCGAAGAAGCGCGTTCCGTCGTTCCGCCGGAAGCGCGTTGCGCTGCCGGCGCTGGAATTGAACCCAGTGACCAAGCTTGAACCCTCTCTCCACATGCTTTTCAGGGACCCGGGCGTGGCCTTCGCGTCCGGCGAAAGCCACCAAGAGCTCGTAACTCCGCCACCAGTCCTGTCTCTTTCCTGTCATCGTGAACACTTCCTCCGTTTCGACAGTACCGCCGTACCGGCCGGGTGTCGATAGGCACGCCGCGTTCTACAAACGCGCCGTCGCGTCGATGAGGAAGGTCGTTGCGGCCGAGACCGCAGCCCCGAGCGCCGCGACGGCGGCCGCCTGCACCACTACGGGACGCACGCCCGGTGCCACGTGCGCGGCGGTTCCCATCCACGGGGCGGCACGCGCGGCCAGGCCGAGGGCGAGGTCGGCCGCAAGCCCGGCCACGAACACGGGCGCCGCGAGCAGGAACGCCCACGCCGTCACGCCCGCGAACAGGCCGAGGACGCCCGACGCGCTCGCAAGGCCCACGTCCGTCATGTCGGGCAGCGCCGCCACGGGCAGGCGGCGCACCGATCCCGCGAGCGCGGCGACAAAGGCGTGATGGCCGCCGACGAGGAAGAACGCCGACGCGCCGAACAGCGCATAGAACACGGCGAGGGGGCTCCCGCCCGACGCCCCGTCGGTCTCGCTCGCGAGCCCCGGCAGGGGGACCGCGGCTTCCGTGAGGCGGCCGGCTGCCTCGAAGATCGAAAAGGCGATGCGGGCGGATGCCCCCAGGACGATTCCGACGAAAAGCTCCTTGACGGCCAGCACGGGCCACGGATGGCTGGCGGCCAAAGCGGCCGCACCGCCGAGGGCCATGGGCGCGAGAACGGCGCTGAGCGCGACCGAGAGCCCGGCCCACGCCGCCCACGGCAGGGGCGCGCCGCCCAGGAAGGGCGTCAGCCTGAGCGCGGCCCCGATCCGGACGAGGAGCAGCGAGACGACGAACAGCACAGCCTCCGGGACGTCCGTCATGCTTCAGCCGGGCACGGCCGGGATGAGCGACCAAACTCGTTCCGCAAAGGCGGCGACCCGCGCCGCGAGCCACGGGGCCGTCGCGACAAGGACCGCGAGGACCGCCACGACGCGCGGGGCGAGGGACATGGCGGGCTCGGAGAGTCCGGCAAGGGATTGAAGGGCCCCGACGACCAGGTTGGCAGCCAGGGCCGCGGCCAGCACGGGGAGCGCGAGCAACAGGGACAGCATGATGGCCTCGCGGCCGAGGTCGAGAAGATCGGAGGGTGTCATGGATTGCCTCCCCGTGTGCGGCGCGCTTGGGAGCGTCACTTGGGCGTGAAGAGGAACGGGAACTCCACGGCCGAGTCCCCGGCGCTGGACGGGAACGCCCACTGCTTGATGGCCCGGTCGCAGCAGGTGCTGAGCGACGGAATCTTCGCGCCTTCGCCCTCGAGCACCACGTTCCTCGCCATTCCCGAAGGCCCCACCGTGAACTTAAACACCATCTTGAGGTTGCGATCCGTGGGCGCCTCCCCCGACTTCAGGGATCGCTCGTAGCAGAGCTTCAGGCTGCTGCGGTTCTTGCTCACGACCTTGGACAGCTCCTCCTCGGATCGGGACGACGAGCCGCCGGTCGCGCTGCTCCCCGGACGGGTCGACGTACCACCCACGATGTCGTGATCGCCGACCGGCGCGGCTCCCCCGAGCTGCTCGAGGAGCTTGCGCGTCTTCTCGTCCATGGCCTTGTCGCCCGCAGCCGGCACCGGAACCTTGGTCTTCCCCGAGCGCGCACCCTTCCTGGTCGCGTCCGCGCCGGATGCCTGTCCGTCACCGTCTTTGCGCGGCCTGTCCGCGAACCCCGAGCCCCCTTCGATGACCCGATCGCGGTAGACGATCTTCTCCTCGGTCACGACCTGGGTGACCACGTCGACCTCATGGAAGAACACGAGCACCGCGCCCGCGGCCAGGCTCGCGGCGAAGAACGCCACCGCGCCGGTCCTGGCCCAGCCCTTGCCCAGGAACGGCCTCGGCGGGGAAATCGGCCGGATCGACCTGACCGAGGGCATGTCCTCGGCACCCAGCCATTCCTCCTCGACGGTCGAACCAACGTCGCGACGCGACGCGGGAGGAGCGTCGGGCACGTCCACCGCCTCGGCGGCGTCCGTCCGCTCCGCGATGACACCCACGCTGTGTCCCTTGAACGGCGACTCGTGCTTCGCCCCCGGCGTCTCAAAGAGGCCGAGCCTGGGCTTGGGCGCGGGTGGCGGGGCCTTGGCCTCCTTCGTGGCGACGACCTCGATGTCGATGCGCGCCAGGAGCCCGATGAGATCCTTGCAGTTGCGCAGGGGTGTCCAGTCGGGCATCCCCTCCTTCCAAACCAGGGACGCGTCGGTCACGCGCCCCGCCGCCCGGTGGCGGTGCATGGTCCGCGCGGACATGGGCCCGACGGGTGCGTTATCGATCGCCACGAACCAGTAAACCAGATCGACCTCGGGCTTCTCGATCACCTCGGCCGACTTCTTGACCGCCTCGAAGAGGCCGGGGGTGCCCTTGGCCGTCGCGCCGGACCCTGCCTTGAAGGAGCTCGCGAACCTGTCCTCGAGCACCGAACGCGCGACGTCCTTCGCCGGCGCCGCCGGACCCATCCTCGCCGGCTCCCGCGCGGGGATCGCCGGGCTCGACGAATCGCGCACCTCTATGACGTTGTTGCACGTCTTGCAGCGGATCTTGAGGACCTTGTTGCGAAGCTTCTCGTCCGCGATCGTGTACTTGGCGTTGCAATGTTCGCAAACGAATTTCATGAATGGCTCACAGCAGGCTCACCAGATGCTGCTTGATTCCCTCGCGCGCCCGCTCGTCCGGGCAATGCCCCAAGGAGCGCTCCCAGGTCTCGATGGCTTTGAACTTGAACCCCGTCTTCTGGTAGAGGACGGCCAGGTTCTTGAGCGCCGGGAAGTGGTCGGGAGCGAGCTCCAGGGCGTTCTCCAGCTCGCGAATCGCCTGGTAGCTGAGGCCCTTCTTCCCGAGCAGCAGTCCCAGGTGATAGTGCAGGCTGAAGGCGAGCGGATCGATGGAGATACCCTTTCTGAGCAGCTCGATGGCCTTGTCGATTTCGTTCGCCCTGTACGCCGCGATCCCGGCCGCGAGGATGCGTTCGGCCTCCTTGGACAGGTCCTCCTTCTGCTGCGGGGCGCCGGAGACGGACGTCCTGCTGTACCGCTCCACCTTCTCCACGAGGTCGCTGATCTTGAAGGGCTTCTCGACGAAATCATCGACGCCGTAAGAGTCCTTGAGGTCCTGTGCGTAGCGCCAGCCGCGGTAGATGGCGGAAATCATGATGACCGTGATGTGCCCGTACTTGGCGCTGCCCTTGATGCGCTTGCAGATGTCGAAGCCGTGCACTTCCGGCAGCATGGCGTCGAGGATCACCATGTCGGGCGTCTCGTTCTGGACCTTGTGGATCGCCTCGAGCCCCCGGGCGGCGGTAATGACCTGGTAGCCCTTCTCAACGAGCACGCGCGAGATGAGCACGCGGATGTCGTCCTCGTCGTCGACAACCAGGATCCGAAACGCGCTCTTGTCCGCCACGGTCTGGGCCGCAGCCGGAGCGGGGGCGCGGACCGGCTTCGGGACCGCGGCCGCGGGGGACACTGCCACCGGGACCGGCCCCAAAGATGACTCGGCCTGCACGGACGGCATTCCGACGCCGACGACCTCGTCGAGCGGCGCCTCGAGATCGACATCGATTTCGACGTCATCGTCGGGAAGATCCGGGCCGTCCGCAATGACGCCGCCAGCCGTGGCGGGATCGATGGCGCGGTCCTTGCTCGGGGACACCCCGACGGCCGACGGCCTGCCGAAGCTCTTCCCCCGATAGACACTCTCCCCGCGTTCCTTCGCGGAGTAACAGGCATCAATCGCCGCCGAAATCTGCGCGTGAAGCGCCACGTGGGGGAAGACCTTTTTGCCCGTGACGAATTCGAGCTCGTCGACGACGCGGTGATCGTCTGGGTTGGCCATCGCCAGGTGGATGCTGTCGTGCGTAACCGAGAACGGCAGGATGAGGTGCTTGAGCGCGATATCCTTCGGAACGATATCAAGCTGACCGAGAACGACCTCCACGTCGTCGAGATTCGTGGCCGGGACACCGGCCTGTTCGCTGAGCGCCCTGAGCAGCTTGACCTCGTCCGAAAGACCTTTTTCGAGCACCTTCGAAGCGAGCCGCTCGTGATCCTGCTTCTGCTCATCGAGAAGGGTCTCGAGCTCCTTCGAGTTGACGAGTTTCTGCTTGAGAAGAATCTTCCCGAGCTGTGTTTTTTGCCCGTCGCTCATGACCCCGCTGGTCCATGCGCGGCACAACCGATCCGTTCGCCGCAGCACGAACATTATAAAATAGCATTGTCACGAACGATGATTCAACTCGTTATCTGCGGCGGGAACGATTTTTCACTGCGCGCGGAATCAGAGGCCGGCCACGATGAGGTACCCTCCATCGACCTTTTCGATCTCAAGCCGGTTCTCGGCGGTCTTGTTCGCCCATTTCGTCTTGCCTCCGACCTCGTACTCGAAACTCATCGTGTACGTATAGTCAATCATGAAGAGCCCGTCGCGTTCGTACAGATTGCGATACTTAATCTCGTAACGCATGCTGCGCACCGCTTGGAAACGCGCCTTGAGCATCTCCTCGAGCCCCCTCCTGTCGAAATCGTCGTCTCCCGTGGGCGTTCCGCTGTTGTCGAAATAGCGCGGCGAGGTGAGGGAGAGAATGAGCCCCACGTTGAGATCCTCCACCGCGTGGCGGTAGCGCTCGCAGAACGCGACGATCTCCCGGTTCTGGTCGGTGTCCTCGATCTCGGTGTTGGGAAGGTACGTGGGACCGCACCCTGTGGACAGGAGCGGGACGAGCGCGAAAAACGAGCTGATCAGCAAGGTGTTTCTCATCTGCCGGATGCCTTTCGATCCGAAAAGTGGCGTCTTTGCGACAACGCCAATCATGGCGCAGCTTATTCCCGCGGGAAGGGGCCGAACAAGAAAAAACACCTAGAAGTCCGGAGTGAGGACCGCGCGCTTCGAGAGCCTGCCGGCGTGGGCGTCCTCGAAGGTCGCGGCGATGGAGCTCAGGGGGCGCGTCTCGACGAACGGCTCGACCTTGATGCGACCGTCGAGCGCCATCTCGAGCACCTTGGGGTAGTACTTGGGCAGGCAGCCCCAGGTGCCGATCATCTCGGCGTCGAAGGCCATGAGCCGCGAGATCGAGTACTCGTTCACCGCGGTCCCGTAGCCCACCACGATCAGCTTGCCCACGAAGGACAGGAGGTTGAGCGCGAGCTCCTGCCCGCCCTTGGAGCCCGTCACCTCGAAGATCTTGACCCCGAAGTTGTGCGGCACGCCCGCCTTCTTGAGGAAGTCGGTCACCTCGCCACGCACGTCCTTGGCGCTCTTGTCCTTCGAATTGACGACGTGGTCCGCGCCGTACTTCAGCATGCCCGCGAGCTTCTCGGCGTTGATGTCGATGCCCACCACCGCCTTGGCGCCGAGCGCCTTGGAGATCTGCACCATGTAGGAGCCCACGCCGCCCGCGGCGCCGATGACCACCACCACGTCGCCCTGCTTGAGGTCGGCACGCATAGCCGCCTGGTAGGGCGTGGTGACCGCGTCGGCCACGATGGCGAGCCGCTCGAGGGGCGTGTCGCCGCGGCCCTTGACTTCGCACAGGTTGGCCGAGGGCACGGGGATGTGGCTCGCGAACCCGCCGTAGATCCCCAGGCTGTTGCCGGGCATCTTCTGCGCGAGGCAGCGGTTGCCGCGGCCCGAAGCGCAGATTGGGCAGTCGTTGCACGGCATGACCGCCGGCACGATGACCTCCTTGCCCACCCACGCCGCGTCGCCCGCCACCACGCGCCCCGAGATCTCGTGGCCGAGCGTGATGGGCGGCTTGTTGATCGTGGGCACGCCGTCGTAGAAGTAGCCCAGGTCGGTGTGGCACACGCCGCACCCCGCCACCTCCACGAGCACGTCGCCCGCCTTGAGCTCCGGCACCGGGATCTCGGCCTTCGCCAGCTTCCCGGGCTTCTTCTCGCCGGTCTCCTTGTTCTTCGACCACGGCTCCACCATCTGCCAGCACTGGATCTTGCTCGGTACGCTCATGTCTCCACCCTCCGGTTACTTCGTTGGCTTGCCGAGGACCTCGGCGAAGAGCGCGTCGTCCACCATGCGCCCGGCGGCCAGGAGCTGGCGGTACTTGATGAAGTCGATGGTGTCCTGCCCGGTGATCTTCTTGGTGTTGAAGGCGTTGAAGCCCAGGAACGCCTCGGAGCTCATGTTCGCCGCGAGCCAGTGGCGGTAGCCGAGCTTCGCCTGATCCCAGAAGAGCTTCTTCTTCTGTCGCACGCAGTCGATGGACATCTGCAGGCAGTTCGGGAACAGGTTGGTGAAGGTCCACACGATCTCGGCCACGGCCTTGTCGAGCAGCGCGAAGTCGGTGGTCGCGGTCTTGACGAGCTCGCGCGCCTTCTTGGCCTCGTCGCCGGTCTTCATCTCGCCGTACACGATCTCGCCGTCGTCGACGTACTTGTCCGTGATCACCTGCGGGTTGCGCACGAACTTGCCGTCCTGCTTGATGACCGGGACGACCTTGGAGATGAGGCCGAGGCGCTTCATCTTGTAGGCGCTCCACATCTCGCACGAGATGCAGTTCCACATGGCATCCTCGATGCTGAGCATCCAGGGCAGGAAGTCGGTGGAGCCGCCCACGGGCGCCGAGCCGTGCCTGGGCCCGGCCTGGCCGAAGATGGCGAGGTCGGACGCCACGGCCAGATCGCACGCCATGCCGATCTCCTGGCCGCCGGCCACGCGCATGCCGTTGACGCGGCAGACGACCGGCTTCTTGCAGTCGAGGATGCCGTCCACCATGCCGTTGAAGAGATCCATGTACAGGCCGTACTCGGTGGGGCGCATGGAGTAGTACTCGGCGTATTCCTTGGTGTTGCCGCCGGTGCAGAACGCCTTGTCACCCACGGCGGTGAAGACCACGGCCACCACGCGGCGGTCCATGCTCGCCTTGTGGAACCCGGCCGTGACGCCCTTGACCATGCCGGTGGTGTACGAGTTGAACTGGGCGGGGTTGTTGAGCGTGATCCAGGCCGTGAACAGGCCGTCGGCCGTCTTGCCGGTCCTGGGATCCGCGATCGGCTTCAGCTCGTACAGGACGCACGGGGCCTCCTTGCCGAAGAACTGATCGCCCCACAGATCGTGGTCCTTGATCTCACCTTCCCTGGGCAGCCAATCGAGAGCCATACGGCACCTCCTGTTGTCGAAGAAATTGAGGAAAAACTTCTATCGTGAGCGGTCGCGGCGAGTCAAGGCTTGGCCTTGCGGTCAATGGCTTCCGGCGCGCGCCGGTTCATGATTCGACAAGAGAGAGGATCTGGTCCCTGGCCGACAGCCGGTCGACGGCGCGGTGCACGGAGCCGTCCTCGATGAGTTGGTTGATGTTCTTCGGGAGGAGCCCGGAGATGAGAAAACGCTTCACCGCGGGGTAGCGGGACCGGACCTGGGCGAGCAGCCAGATCCCATCTCTCCCAGGCATGCGGTAGTCTGTCAGGACCGCGTCGAAGCCACCCTGCTCGAGGAGGCCGAGCGCTTCATCGGCGTTGGAAACCGATGAAACCTCTGCTCTTTCCGAGAACAGCCGAACGAGGGATAATCGAGTCTTGTCTTCGTCGTCCACGATGAGAATCCGATACCGTTCGTTTCGTGACGTGTCCTTATCCATCGTCTTTTCCCCTTCTTCTCCTGGCGTGCTGCACAGATTCGACATCCGTGCTCCTGGCCATATCACCGATTTGTGCTCCTGTCACTTCAAAGCGTTTGGCGTACTGGTCGACAAGTCGCTATCAAGACATGGGACCACACGAGAAAAATACGCAGATCGGCATCGTTGAGATCATCAGACAGCGGATCCGACGGCTCCGGCTGCAACGCCAATTCACGCAGGAAGATCTCTGCGAGAGAGCGGGGATTTCCGTCGACGCGGTGAGCCGGATCGAAAACGGCAGCCGCGTGCCCACGCTCGACACGCTGGAAAAGATCGCCGCCGCCCTCGGCGTGAGAATCGTGGACCTCGTGACCACGACCGAGGTCCGCGGCCCGCAGATCGCGCCGTCCATCCAGAGCATCGTGAACCTCCTCGAGAGGTATCCGGCGGAAGTGCACAAGACGGCGGAGAAGGTCATCAAGGCCATGGTCAAGGGTCTCCCGGCCGGCGAGGTGGCGAGGGCCGCGGCCGAGGACGGAGAAGAATACCGGACCCCGCCGAGGAAGCGTCGATAGCCCCGCGGCGGCCCGCGGGCCGGCCCTACGGCCTCGACTTGCGACGCACGGCCACCTCGTCCACGCACAGCACGAGGTTGGCAACGGCCCGGTTGTAGGGCACGGGCACGCCGTGCTGCTCACCCACCTCGGCGATGCGGTGGTTCAGAAACGCGATCTCGCTGCGGCGCTTGTTGACCACGTCGTCGTACATGGACGGCATGTGGTGGCCGGCCTTGCGGAAGTAGGCGAGCGAGTCGTCGCGGAACTTGCGATCGAACACGTAGCCGGCGCTGGCCGCCACCGCGAGCTGCTCGTCGAGCATGGCCTCGAGGATGTGCCGGCTCGCGGAGTGCTCCATGACCTCGGCCATGTCCATGCCGGTGAGCGCAGAGATCGGCATGAGCGCGGCGTTGCGGATCGCCTTGGCCCACACGTGGCGCTGCACGTCGTCCGCGAGCTCGGTGGTCATCTGCGCGCCGCTCATGAGCGCCGCCACGTCCCGGGCCTTGGCGGTGGCCTTCTCGTTGCCGCGTGCGGCCGCGCCCAGGTAGTTGGCGCCGTTGAAGAAGGTCATGTGGATGCGGCCCGGTGCGGCCGCGTTGCCCGCGTAGTTGACGACGCCGCGCACCGTGACGTCCGGGCCGCACGCGGCCAGGATGGCCGCCTCGGTATCGAGCCCGTTCTGGAACGCCACCACCGCGCCGCCCTCGGCCGCGATGGAAGGCAGGGCGCCCGCGATGAGCGGGTTGACCGGCGCCTTGACGCACACGAACACGATGTCGAAGCGCGAGCCCGCCCTGGATGCGGCTTCGATCGAGTCGTAAGTGCTCTCGATGGGCACGTGGAACGTGGTGAAGCCCTCGATGTGGAGCCCGTTCGCGCGAATCGTTTCGAGGAAAGGCTTGAGCACGTCCACGACAACGACCCTGTGGCCGCCCCGGACCAGGTACGCGACCAGGATGCTCCCAACCGGTCCGGCACCGACCACCGCGATCTTCGGGCTCGTCATGTCGATCTCCCTTTGCCGCCCCCGCATCAGCCCAACAGACCATAACGAAATCAGGGCTGTCAACCGTGTTGTCGCCCCTCCGGGATGGCGATATCAATGTGTTTTTACTCGAAAATCAGGTTTACGACGATGATCGCCTGGCGTAGACAAGGAGATGCCGATGACGTCGCAAGTCCCATTCTATCTGAGCCAGATTGTCGGGCTCAAGCTGTACAACGCCGACGGCGATCGCATCGGCAGGATCTCGGACGTCATCGTGCACTTCGATCACCGGGCGACGCGCTCCGATGAGCCGTTCCGGCCCAAGGTCGTGGGCGTGAAAACCAAGATCGAGGGCAGGTGGCGATTCCTCGATTTCTCACACATCGACGTCTCGCGGATAGAGAGCAGATTCATCTTCTCGTGCAAGAAGATGGTCGACCTGACCGACAAGGAACTGGAGAACACGCTCCCCTTGGTCAGGAAGATCCTCGACAAGCAGATCGTGGACATCAACGGCCGCAAGCTCGTGCGGGTGAACGACGTCAGGCTCGCCACGGTGCCGTCCGGCACGTTCGCGATCGCGGTCGACATCGGGACCGAGGGGCTGCTCCGGCGCATCGGCGTCTCGGAGATCGTGAACAGGCTCCTGAAGCCCGCCAAGAGGAACATCGAGACGCACTTCATCCTGTGGGACGACGTGGCCGCGGTCGACGATTCGACCTTCAACATCAAGCTCTCCCGCGCCTCGTCGAAGCTGCAGATGCTCCATCCTTCCGACCTCGCCGACATCATCGAGGAGATGGGACGCGGCTCGCGCACCAAGGTCTTCGAGGCGCTCGACGAGGAGAAGGCCGCCGACGTGCTCGAGGAGCTCGAGCCCCACGCGCAGGCGCAGATCATCGAGAGCCTTCCGCTCGGCAAGGCCGCGGACGTCCTCGAGAAGATGCCGGCCGACGAGGTGGCCGACCTGCTCGACGGGCTCGAGGACGAGAAGGCGGAGATGCTCCTCAACGAGATGGAGAAGGAATCGTCGCAGGAGGTGCGGGAGCTGCTCGAGTACCCGGATGGCGTGGTCGGCAGCATCATGACAACCGACTTCCTCGCGTTCCGGGAGTCGATGACCGTCGAGGAGACCCTCAGGGAGCTGCGCAAGCAGAAGCCCGAGGCGGCCACGATCTACTCCCTGCTCGTGACGGACGGCGAGGAGAAGCTCGTCGCGACGGTCTCCCTGCGGGATCTCGTGGTGACCGAGCCCGGGGCGACGCTCGAAACGATCATGCAGCGCAACGCCTTGAGCGTGTTCGACGACGACAAGATCGACTCGCTGGCCGAGATCATCTCCAAGTACAACCTGCTCGCCATCCCCGTCACCGACCGCGAGATGCGGATGGAGGGCATGGTGGTCATCGACGACATCGTCGAGGACCTGCTCGACAAGAGGAAGACCGAATAGGGCGTCCGGGGCACGGCCATGATGCAGGCCAGGAAAATCTTCAGGCGCAGGCGGCACATCTTCCGCAGCCTGCTCATGTTCTTCGCCATCCTCGGGCCCGGCATCATCACGGGCAGCGTGGACAACGACGCGGGCGGGATCACCACGTATTCCGTGGCCGGGGCGCTCTACGGGTACGAGCTGCTGTGGACCATGATCCCGGCCTTCATCGTGCTCGTGGTCGTCCAGGAGATGAACGCCAGGATGGGGATCGTCACGGGCAAGGGGCTCGCGGACCTCATCCGCGAGAACGCCGGGGTGAGGGTGACGTTCTTCATCTTCATCGGGCTCCTCGTGGCCGACATCGGGAACACGACCACCGAGTTCGCGGGGGTCGCGGGCAGCCTCCAGGTGTTCGGTGTGAGCAAGTACGTCTCGGTGCCGTTCGCGGCGCTCCTCGTGTGGTTCCTGGTGGTGAAGGGGACCTACCGCGTCTCGGAGCGCGTGTTCCTCGTCTTCAGCGTGTTTCTGCTCGTCTATGTGGTCTCGGCCATCCTGGGCAAGCCGCACTGGGGCGAGATCGGCGAGGCGATCGCCAGGCCCACGATGAGGTTCGACGTGGGCTACCTGTCGGTGGTCATCGGCATCATCGGCACCACCATCGCGCCGTGGATGCAGTTCTACATGCAGTCGGCGGTCATCGAGAAGGGCATCAAGATCGAGGAGTACCGGTACACCCTGTGGGACGTGATCATCGGGAGCGTCATCACGGTGGTCGTGGCCTTCTTCATCATCGTGGCGTGCGCGTCGACCCTGCACGAGAAGGGAATCAGGATCGAGGAGGCCAAGGACGCGGCCATGGCCTTAAAGCCGCTGGCCGGAGCCCTGTCTTCCGCGCTGTTCGCCTTCGGGCTCTTCATCGCCTCGATCTTCTCGGCCACCATCCTGCCCGTCGCCACGGCGTTCTACGTGTGCGAGGCGTTCGGGTTCGAGGCCGGGATCGACAAGCGGTGGAAGGAGGCGCCCCAGTTCTACGCGCTCTTCACCGCGATCATCTTCATCGGGGCGTTCATCATCCTCCTCCCCGGGGCGCCGCTCATCGCCATCACGCTTTGGTCCCAGGTGGCGAACGGCATCCTGCTCCCGGTGGTGCTCGTCTGCATGATCCTCATCGTGAACAACAAGGAAGTGATGGGCGGTCACGTGAACGGGCGCGCGAACAACGCCGTCGGCTGGACGACCGTGGTCCTGCTCGCCGGCCTGTCCGCGACGCTGCTCGTCTCGTCGATCTTCGGGTGACCCGGATCCCGCCCCAGGGAGGCCGCGCGCCGCAGGGCTCTACTGGCCGTTGAGCTTGTTCGTGATGGCGACGACCATGTCCTTGTTGGTCCGCCTACAGATGTCGGTCCAGTCCTTGCTGGAGGCGCGACCGTTGTCCTGCGTGAGGAGGGCCGTGGTCCCGTCGGCGAACAGATCGAAGCGCTCGTCGAGCGCGGCCGAGCCGGCGCCGAAGCCCACCAGCATGCGCGCGGCCTTGCTGCCCGGGTTGTAGTTGAGCACGGTCACGACGAGCAGGTACTTGCCCGGGCCGGGCGTGAACTGCTCCTTGGCCGCGATGTACTCGGCCGAGTACCCCACGTCGGTGAGGCGGTTCATGAGGTCGGGCTTCAGGTAGTCCTCGACCTGCTTGAGCTGGTTCGCCTCGTCGGGCGTCTTGCCCGTGTAGCCCATGTCCACGAGGACCTGGACCTTGGTCGGGCCGCCGTCCGGGGCCCGGGGCGCCTTCACCGACGCGCCGCACCCGGCGAGGAGCGCGATGAAGAGCGCGGTCGCGAGCATGCCAATCGGGGTTTTCATCTTTGACATCCCTCTTTCTCCTTTCGGTTCGTTTCTCAAATGCACACGCCCAGGGGGGCCGCCCCCAGGCCCGCGCAGGTCCCCTTGTCGCACTTCGGCGGCTTGCCGTCGAGCCGGCAGCGCGGCAGGCACACGTCGGCCGGGATGCACACGAGCCCGCCGCGGCAGTCCCAAGGGAGATCGCACGCCGAGCCCGCGTCCGCGTCGCCCGCCTCGTGGCAGAAGCCCGCGAGCGGCGCCGGCGAGCCCACGTAGCACGCATCGCCCGTGCCCGTGCATCCCGCGTCGTCGAGCGGATCGCACGCTTGCGAGCAGGACGCCGAAGGCGCGCAGTCCGGATCGCCGCAGTCGGTGAGCCCGTCCACGTCGTTGTCGAGCCCGTCGCCGCAGGCGGTCTCCTCGCACGTCACGTGCAGCGAGAATCCGCCGCCCAGGCCTTCCGGCCCGTCCACGACCAGGTAGTAGTAGAGCATGGAGTCGGGCGCGAACGAGACGAGCGCGCTGTCGCAGAACGCGGGGGCGTTCGACGAGCAATCGTCCTCGAGCACGACGAGAAAGAGGTCCGCGCCCGGGTGCGCGAGGCTCGCCGTGACGGCCATCCCGGAGCCGCCCTGCGGGAACAGGTAGATGCGCTCGCCGCCGCCCATGTCGCCTGGGCAGCCCGCGTAGGAATCGATCGCGCCCGGCTCGAAGGCCGTGCCGCCGTCGACGGTCTCGTTGCAGCGGATCGTGCCGTCCGACGAGCACAGGGCGCCGCACGCCACGTCCGCCGCGCAGTCCGGGTCCGCGCAGTCCGTGAGCCCGTCGCCGTCGCCGTCCACGCCGTCGTTGCAGGTGAGCTCCACCGGCTGCGCGTGCAAGGCGAGGAGGTACGGGCCGGCCTCGCCCTCCCGGCCGTCCACCACCGCGAACATGGTCCCTCCCTGCGCGATGATGAGCGACGCCGTTTCGTCGCCCTCCGTGGCCGAATAGGCCTCGCACGTGTCCGCGGCGCACGCGCCCTCGAGCAGGAACAGGTCCAGGTCGGCCGTAAGCCCGGTGAGCGTGACCGTCACCTTGGCGGGAAGGGGGCTCGCGTTCGTGTACGAGTACGCGACGTCCGATCCGCCTTCGTCGAGCAGGGAGCAGTTCCAGAGGCTCACCTGGTTTCGGGGAAAGATGCGCGTGTCGCCCGACACCGGGACGTCCGGAACGAGCTCCTCGAACGGCACGCACGTGGCGGGCAACGTGTCGCTGGCCGTGTCGATCCCGCCGTCCGCGGCCGCGTCCATGGAGGAGTCCGAGCCCGCGTCGCTCGCCGTGCCGGTGTCCGTGCGGGAATCGGTGCCCGTGTCGTCGGAACCCGCGTCGGCCCCGCCGTCGACCGGAGGATCGGCCAGGTGGCAGGCCGAAACGAACGCGAGCGCCGCCGACGCTGTGAACGCCGCGATCTGCCCGGCTCTCGTCACTTCTTGCCGCCCGCGAGCTTGGCCTCGCAGGCCGCCATGCGTCCGCGCGCCTCCGCCGCCTCGGGCGCGTCCGGGGAAAGGACGAGGAAGCGCTCGTAATGCGCCTTGGCCTCGGCCCATTCCCGCCCGCGCGCGAGCGCGTTCGCGAGGAGCAGGTGCGCGGTCGCATAGGTCTCGTCCTTGGCGAGCGCGGCGCGGTACAGGGCCACGGCGCGGTCCTGCTCGTCGAGCCTGGCGAGGAGCAGACCAGCGGTGCTGAGCTCGGACGCCTTGGCCTCGGGCATGTCGCCCACCGCGAACAGGATCGGGATGGCGTCGGCCGGCTTCTTCATGGCCACGAGCGCCTCCGCCTGCATCAGGAGCGGGAGCGGGTTCCCGGGGGCCGCGGCCGCGGCCTTGCGGGACATCTCGAGCGCACCCTTCTCGTCCTTGGCCTTCCGCCGCAGATCGCCCAGGCTGAGCCAGGGCGCCGCGTCCTTGGGATCGAGCGCGGCCGCCTTCTCGAAGTGCGTTGCGGCGTCGGCCGTCCTGCCCATGGCCGCGAGCACGAGCCCGTAGTTGAACTCGCCGCCCGCGTCGTCCTTCATCTGGCGGATGAACGTGTTGAGCTCGGCCTCGGCGTTCGGGAGATCGCCCTGCTCGAGCAGGATGAGGCCCAGGTTGTTGTGGGCCTCCGAGAGGTTCGCGTCGTAGCCGATGGCGAGCCTGTACTCCTTGACCGCGCCGGCGGTGTCACCCCGCCCTTTTCGCGCCACGCCCAGGTAGTAGTGCGCGCGCGCGTTGTCCGGCTCGCGCTTCGAGATGCGCTCGAACGCGGCCGCGGCCTTCTCGAAATCCCCGCGCTCGATGAGGGCCTCGCCCTCGGCCATGGTGGGCTCGTTGCCCGCGGGTGTGGCCGGCTCTCGGCCCGAGCTCCCGCCGCAGGACGCGATGACCGCGGCCGCGGCGCACCAAAGAAGGGAACGTGCTCGCATTTTCGTCTCCCTGTCCTCGTCGTTGGTTTTCGGTCAGCGTACCTGTAAGCCGATGAACGAAGGAACCACGCTGTTCGAGCTCGACGGCCCCTGGGAACCCGGGCTACCGCCTGTCCTGGCTCGGCGCCGCTTGGCCTCGGCCCGCCCACGCGCTCTCCCGCGGAGCCTTGCGCAGGTCCACGGGTGGACGGACCACCTTCCCGCCGAACAGCGCAGCGGTGCGCTCCAGGTCGTCTTCGCTCAGCTTATCGAGCCCGATCTCGCGCCCGACCTTCCGCTTGGCCCTCCAGGACCACTCCACCGCGTCGAACCGCTCCATGATTTCCTTGTCAGCCATCATCCTGTCCTTCCTCGAGCAACTCCGTCGGCGCCACGATGCCGACGAGCGGCCACCCGAGCTCGAGGTTGATCGCGTGAACCCGCTGCCGCTTGAAGTAGTTTACCATGTGACGGAAGTTCCAGGACACTACGATATCCACGCCGTGCACTGCGGCGATCGCCAGGTGTCGTGCGTCGTCGAAGGCGTTCGGCCCGAGGGCTCCTCTCTCGACGTAGGCGCGGGCAAGGGCGATCGAATCGTCGGTCTCTCCGA
Organism: Deltaproteobacteria bacterium; assembly: GCA_028713995.1. GTDB lineage: Bacteria > Myxococcota_A > Polyangia > JAAYKL01 > JAAYKL01 > JAQTNF01. Next base: position 27,870 of record JAQTNF010000053.1, read on the forward strand.
GAATCTCGAGATTGAGGCCGGCGAGGATCTCGCGGATGCGCGCCCGGATCCGCTCCGGGGCGTCGTCGACCTCTCTCCGGGTCACCGCCGAGACGCAGGCCACGTGCTTTCCCTGCGCAAGCCAGGTGAAAAACCGCCGCGTGGCGTCCACCCGCTCGGTGCTCTCCGTGTCGAGATCCGCTCCGAGAACGGAAGTATCGAGGTACACCCTAAGCGACATCCAAACCTCCACCGCGCCATCAGGTCTGTCCGACCGGGCGCCAAGATCCGCGCCTTGTACCAGCCCCCGCCGCGGAGCGCCGTCGTTGGTTTTCGGTCAGCGCGAACGTACCACGGGCGGCACGCGCGCGGAAGCTCAAGAGGTCCCACGCCAACCTGCTGGGCGGGCGCGCCGTGCGCCACGAGCTCTTCGGACTCACCTCGAAGGAGCTGGGCGCCGATCCTACTTCGAAATTCTGAGCGACGCGCTGCGTCGTCTGCCTCGAGAGGCACTCGCGCCTCACCGACGACGGGATCTCGGTGCTGAGCGTGGGGGGCTTCGCCAAGCGCCTGTGGTCAGGGGCGCTTTTTAGAGCCACATGTGACATGTGGAGGGTTGCGACCCCCGATCGCCCCCCCCCGATCGCCCCCGATCGCTTCTCGGTGCTGAGCGTGGACCGGGCCGGTGTTGATGGACGGCCCGGCGCGCGTTGTGGTATTTTTACATTGAGGAGAAAACGACATGACGGAATCCATCGAACAGGCACTGACCCGGTTGCGCAAGGATCCGCGCCGCTCCGTGCGGGCAAGGCTCGACGACTTCGAAATTGAGATCCATGTCGTGGATCGCGCGTCCCGCCCGAAGCGGCTCGGGGATCGCGTGGCCTCGCTCGGTCCATGGAGCGGGGAGTCCCCGGAGGAGATATCGACGCTGATCACCGAGGCCCGGCGGGGCGGAGGCGCCGCGGAACCGCCAGCGCTATGAAATACGTCCTCGACACCAACGCCTTCATCGCCGCGCTCAATGGCGTGCCAGAGGTCACGACAGCGCTGAACGCGCTCGATCCGTCCGACGAGATCCTGCTTTCGGCGGTGGTGTTCGCCGAGTTGCGGTACGGCGCTCTCTGCTCCATGAGGCGCGAGGAGAACCTCGCGCGGATCGAGGCGCTCAATGCACTATTCGGTTTCGCGGACGTAACGCGGACAGTCGCCATGCGCTTTGCCGACGTCAAGGCCGAGTTGCGCATCCGCGGAATCGCCAAGTCGGACGCCGATCTCCTCATCGCCGCCACGGCGCTCGCAGAGGGCGCGATCCTCGTGACGGGCGACAAGGCGCTGCTCGATGGCGAGATCCGGGATCTCCGGGTGGAGAATTGGACATCCCCCGGACGTCCCGCCGCGCTCCCGACCGAGCCGTAACGTCGCATCAGAACTTCACCTGCACCTCGCCGGGTGACATGACCTGCTCAAGAAGGACCATGCGGAGATCGCGACGCGCTGCGTCGTCTGCCTCGAGAGGCACTCGCGCCTCACCGACGACGGGATCTCGGTGCTGAGCGTCGAGGACTTCGCCAAGCGCCTGTGGTCGGGGGCGCTTTTTAGAGCCACATGTGACATGTGGAGGGTTGCGACCCCCGATCAGTTTCGGGTGGAGAATTGGACATCCCCCGGACGTCCCGCCGCGCTCCCGACCGAGCCGTAACGTCGCATCAGAACTTCACCTGCACCTCGCCGGGTGACATGACCTGCTCAAGAAGGACCATGCGGAGATCGCGACACGCTGCGTCGTCTGCCTCGAGAGGCACTCGCGCCTCACCGACGACGGGATCTCGGTGCTGAGCGTGGGGGGCTTCGCCAAGCGCCTGTGGTCGGGGGTGCTTTTTTAGGGGAATTATATAGTTGACTCCCGTGTCAAACGTGCGTACACTTACCTACATGGACATTATCATCGCCATTCTTGGCTGGCTGCGTAGCGAGGGGAGTATGATTTTACAAGCTCCCTTCTTATTCGT
>JAQTNF010000054.1:0-4903 GCA_028713995.1 Deltaproteobacteria bacterium
GCCGCGGCACCGTCCGACACACCCTCCCACTGGGCACGTGCCGCGACACTCCCCCGACTTGCTCGTGCAACGCGCGGCCGGAACCCGGCACTCACCCGCGCACCGCCCGGCGCACGGATTGGGCGCGGCCGACTCGCACTCCCCGGTGCACTGCCCGTCGCAGCGTCCCGCGCAGTCGCCGCCGGCCACGTAGGCCGAGCACGGGCCGGAGCACGTCCCGGCGCAGCGCCCCGGGCACACGGCGTCGGTCACGCCGCCGCACGCGCCGATGCATGCTCCCTGACAGTCCGGACCCGCGTCCTGCGACGGGAAGAAGCATTGGCCCGCGCAACCGGCGAGGCACACGCCCTTGCACATGCCCGTGCACGAGGCGGGCTTATCCGCGCAGCCGTCGGACACGGAGCAGTCGGAGCGGTCCTCGCAGGAGACCTGCGCCCGGATCGCGAGATCCATGTTGGCGAAGCACTGCGCCGGCTCGTGCTCGACGGTGGCGATCACCGGACCCGCACCCGCGAAGAGCGCCTGCGAGACCGCGTCCGCCACCGACGCCGCCACCTCCGGGGTGATCGCGCCCTGTGCCGGCACGACCGCGCCGAAGGCCGACGCCAGCGCGCGCACGTCCTCTTCGAATGCGGCGCGGGCGTCGTCCGTAAGGACGCGGATCCCGCGGATCGCGTCGAACGTGCCGTCGATCCGGGGGTCGCCCGAGATGTTCACGTCGCCGTCCGCCACGCTGCCGCACGGCGCGCACACCTCGAGCGTCTCGCCGCAGCCCGATGTCGCGAGGACGAGGCAGAGCATGGTGAGGACGGCTCTCATTGCGGGCAGTATACACGGAGGGACGTTTCGTGGGGAGAGATCGCCGCGCTTGACGGGCTCGATCGCCGGGGGATATGGTTTTTCCACAAATCGACCGAATGGTCCTCTTGCACAGGAGCAAACCTCATGGACTTTTCAGCCATCCGCAAGGTCCGCGACGTCGAGGTGGCAGGCCAGCGCGTGCTCATGCGCGTGGACTTCAACGTGCCGCTCAAGAACGGCGTCATCACCGACGACACGCGCATCCGCGCCGCGCTCCCCACGATCAAGGACGTCCTCGCTCGCGGCGGGCGCCTCGTGCTCATGAGCCACCTCGGCCGCCCCAAGGACAAGCCCGAGCCGGCGTACAGCCTTGAGCCGGTCGCGGCGCGCCTTGCCGAGATCCTCGACGTGGGAGAGGTCACGCTGACCGACTCGTGCGTGGGCGACGGCGCGAGGCGCGTGGTGCTCGATCTGCGCGACGGCCAGGTCGCCATGCTGGAGAACGTGCGGTTCCACGCGGGCGAGACCAAGAACGACGAGAAGTTCTCGCGGGAGCTCGCTTCCCTGGGCGAGATCTACGTGAACGACGCGTTCGGCACGGCCCACCGCGCCCACGCCTCGACCCACGGCGTGACCAGGTTCCTGCACACCAAGGCCGCGGGCCAGCTCCTCGAGAAGGAGGTCGAGGCCCTCGGGCGATTGCTCGGGAAGGTGGAACGACCCTACGTGGCCGTGCTCGGCGGGGCCAAGGTGTCGGACAAGATCTCCATCATCGAGAACCTGATGTCCCGCGTCGACGTGCTCGTCATCGGCGGCGCCATGGCCAACACGTTCGTCAAGGCCGCGGGCGGTTCCGTCGGCAAGTCCCTCGTTGAGGACGACAGACTGCCGCTCGCGCGCGACCTCATGGCCCGCGCCGAGGAGCGCAAGGTGAAGATCCTGCTGCCCAAGGACGCCGTGGTGGCGGACGGCCCGGACGCGACCGAAACCGCGATCGTGGCCTCGAACGCCGTGCCCGCGGGCAGGATGTCGCTCGACATCGGCCCGGCCAGCATCGCCGAGTTCCGCGACATTCTGTCGCGCGCCGGAACGGTCTTCTGGAACGGCCCCATGGGAATGTTCGAGAAGAAGCCCTTTGCCGAGGGCACCCTGTCCGTGGCCAAGGCCATCGCGGGCTCGGCCGCGTTCTCCGTGGTGGGCGGCGGCGACTCGGTCGCAGCGGTCACCGAGGCCAAACTGGAGCACGGCTTCGACCACGTCTCCACCGGCGGCGGCGCCTCCCTCGAATTCCTCGAAGGCAAGATCCTGCCCGGTATCGAGGCCCTGCTCCCGTAGAGCCCGGCCCCCTTTTCCTTGTTGAGAGAAAGAAAGGAACCCACATGCGCAAACCATTCGTCGCGGGCAACTGGAAGATGAACAAGACCATCGCCGAGGGTGTGACCCTGGCGCGCGCCCTGGCCGAGGGCCTGTCCAAGGACGCGAAGGCCGACGTGGCCGTGATCCCGCCCTTCCTCGCGGTGCCGGCCGTGGCCCAGGCGCTCAAGGGCACGCCCGTCAAGGTGGGCGCCCAGGACGTGTTCTGGGAGGCGCAGGGCGCGTTCACGGGCGAGATCTCGGCGGCCATGCTGCAGGACGCGGGCGCCACATTCGTCCTGTGCGGCCACTCGGAGCGGCGCCACGTCATCGGCGAACCAGACGAGATCGTGCGCAGGAAGCTCGACGCGGCCCTGAAGGCCGGCCTCGACGCGATCCTGTGCGTGGGCGAGAAGCTCGACGAGCGCGAGGCCGGGCTCACCGAGAAGAGGCTCGATATCCAGGTGCGCTCGGGGCTCACGGGCCTCGCCCCGAGTCACCTCTCGCGTGTCACGGTAGCTTACGAGCCCGTATGGGCCATCGGCACGGGCAAGACCGCCACCACGGCCCAAGCGCAGGAGGCGCACCTGTTCATCCGCAAGCTCGTGCGCGGGATGTTCGGCGCCGCCGCGGCGGACGACCTGCGAATCCAGTACGGCGGCAGCGTGACCGCGCAGAACGCCAAGGAGCTCATGGGGCAGCCGGACGTCGACGGCGCGCTCGTGGGCGGAGCGTCCTTGAAGCCGGAGTCCTTCCTGGGCATCATCGCGGGCGCGTAGGCGCGATTCCGGCGCAAAGCTCCGTTTTCCAAGCCCTCGCTTCTATTGACACAAACGACCCCCGGGCTGTAGAAGACGGGGCCATGTATACGCTGCTCATCATTTTCCACGTGATTTTCTGCGTGTTCCTCATCCTCGTGATCCTTCTCCAGACCGGCAAGGGCTCGGGGATGGGCGCGGCGTTCGGAGGCGGCAGCCAGACGGTCTTCGGTCCGCGCGGGTCCGGCTCTTTCATGGGCAAGCTGACCGCCGCCATCGCGGCGCTGTTCATGGTGAGCTCCCTCGTGCTCGCGTACTTGTCGTCGTCGGGCACCAGCGGGATCGAGAAGAAGCTCGGCGCCCTGGCCGAACAAAAGGCCAAGGAAGTGCAGGAGGTCGACGTGGGAAAACCGGCGGCACCGGTCGCTCCGGTTGTCAAGCCCGACGCGGGCCCGACCGCTCCGGCCACCAGGCCCGACGCAGGGCCAACGGCTGCCGCCCCCGTCCCTGCGCCTTCGGCCGCTCCGGCTCCCGCCGACACGGAAGCCAAGCAATAGCAACCCTTTCTCGGGGGGCGCGCCTTGCCCCTTAGGAGCGAAACCATGTTTTCGAAAACGTTGGGACGCGCCTTCGCGATCCTCGTCGGGCTGGCCCTCCTCGCGGGGCTCGGCTGCGGCAACAAGGGCGGCAATGGCGCACAGGACAAGAAGGGGGCCGCCGGCGGCGCACCCAAGATCGTGGCCGTGGAGGCCACATTCGATTTCGGCAAGGTCAAGCAGAGCCAGGAAGTCGAGCACGTCTTCAAGGTGCGCAACGAGGGCTCGGCCGAGCTCAGGATCGAGCAGGCCAAGGGCTCGTGAGGCTGCACGGCCACCGTCGTCAAGGCGGCGGCGATTCCCCCGGGCGGGGAAGGAGAGATCAAGGCGGTCCTCAAGACGGCCGGGCGCTCCGGCTCGCTCACCAAGCACATCACGGTCTTGTCGAACGACAAGGTGAACCCAAGGCTCGAGCTCACCATAAAGGGCGAGGTCCTCGTGGACGTGGCCGTGGAGCCGCGCGCCGTGTCGTTCGGCCAGCTCGGCAAGGCCGAGAAGACCGCGAGGGAGCTCAAGATCACGGTCGGCGAGCCCGACAAGATCAAGATCAACGAAGTGGCCGTGGACGATCCGCGCGTGACCTTGACCCGCAAGAGCGGCGATCCGGCGGGCTCAGGCGCGTACGAGGTGGCGTTCAACGGGAGCGACAAGATCGAGCGGATCGCCGCGAAGATCTCGGTCAAGTACACGGGCTCGGACGTGGCCTCGATCGAGATCCCGGTGAGCGCGATGATCGTGGGCGACCTGCGCTACTCGAAAAGCATCTACCTGTCCAAGAAGGACGGCGCCTTCGACAAGAAGGAGGTCGTCATCAACTCGCGCAGCGGCAAGACCGTGGAAATCAAGCGCATCGAGGATCCCGACAAGAAGCTCACCTGCACGATCGTCACGCGCAAGGGCGAGAGCGCCATGTTCACGGCAGAGGTCGCGGATCCGTCGGCGTCTTACAAGCAGCTCGAGCAGCACGTGCTCAAGATCTACACGACCGACAAGGACGAGCCCGTGGTCGAGATGACGTACATGCTCACCGAACGCCGCGGTGCGGCCGGAATGGGCGGGATGCGCGGGATGATCGATCCAATGAAACTGGACATCACCAAGCCGATCGACCTCGGTCGTCCGCGGCCGCCTGCCCCGACCGCGGCTTCCCCGGCGAAACCTTAGGTCGCCTCTCCCCCCGCCGCCTTGTCGCGAACGCGGAGGGGAGCGTCGCGAAGACCATCAAAACGAGCGCTCCCGAAGCGGGCCCTCCACCCGTCGCCACGCAGCCGCAATCCCGCGTGCGGGCAGGCCGTGCGTCTTGCGCCGCGCCGTTGTCGCCTGCGTCCTCGCCCGTGCCCGCGGACGACGTGTCCGTGTCCCCCTGTGCGAGAGCGACCGCAACGCGTTTCACCG
>JAQTNF010000054.1:4913-29310 GCA_028713995.1 Deltaproteobacteria bacterium
CCGAAGCCGCGCCCAGCTCGCCGCGCGCGATGACCGTGATCGTCTTGTCGCCCCAGGCGTCGTATTCGTGGTACGCCACGCGGCTCGCGCTCGTCTCGCGTTTCGAGCCGTCGCCGAAGTCGTACTCGTAGGAGACGGGCTTTGCGCCGGAGGTGGACGCGGTCACGATTACGTGGAGCCCGCTCGTCTCCACCTCGGCCGTGACCGAGATGCGCGCGAGGACCCAGCGCATGAGCGCCCCGAACAGCTCGTCGCGCGACGCGGCGCCCGGAACGTCTCCGTTGATGCGCTCGAACCCGAAGCCGAGCAGCGCCGCACGGTGCCTCAAGAGCTCCGCCTCGGGCGAGACGCCGTACGCCTGGTAGGGATCGAACAGCATGCCCACGTATCCCCCGGCTTCGAAATAAGGTCCCTGCATCACGAGGAACGGAGACGTCCAAGATTCGGACAGCTCGGGCCCCTGCACGCTCTCAAGCTCTCCAGCCAGGGCCAGATCGCCGCGCCCGTCCCCTTGCGGTCCGAGATCGAGAGGCGCGTCGATGAACACCACCGGTCCTGTCGGCATGGCGCGATAGGAGTCCATCTTCACGAGCCCGAACGTCTGCGGGTCGGTGAGAGGCGTGTTCGCGCGGGTCGCTGCGCCCAGCATCACGACGATCCGCTCGTGGGTCGTTCCCCGCAGGGCGCCCTGCCCCGTCACGACGATGCTTCCGCCCTTGCGCGCGAAGGATGAGAGCCGATCGAGACCGATCATCCCCCCGGCCTCCTTGTTCCGCACCTGATCATCGCCGGTGACAACGAGCGCGGCGCGAAACTTGAGCAGATCGCGCAGGAGGGGAACCTTGTCGTTCTCGTCGCGGTGGATCTCGAAATCGAGGCCCGCGCGCTCGGCCATGTCGGCGTACATGTCCATGAGCCCGGTCTGCTCGGGCGGCAGGTACGACAGGTCCACGATGATGAGGTCGCGCGTGGCCTCGGGCTTGAGCCGGAAGTGGTAGGGCACGGTCGTTTCCCGCCCCTCGCCTTGGCCGATGAAGCGCAGGAAGCCCGTGTGCTCGCCCAGGTCGCTGAGCCTCGTCGTGCGCACCGAGACGTGGACATCCTGACCGAGCGGCGCCGTGTCGCCGTCCGCCGGCGAGACCGTGAGCCCGAGCGTGCTTGCCGTGTGCTCCCATGAAACGATCGGTTGCGCCCCCTGCCATCCGAGGTCCTCGAGCCGCAGCGTGGCCTCGAACTCGGCTCCTGGGTACGCCTCCCCGAAAGACAGGCCCGCGGGCAGCGCCACCGCTTCGAGCCCAGCCAGCCGTCCGAGGTCGATGAGCCCGGAGCCCACGGATGCGGGCGACGTCGCATCGGCGAACGACCCCGTGGTCGCGGTGCCCACGATCGCGGCGGCGATACGATCGGGCCCGAGATTTGGATGAAGCTGGCGCACGAGCGCCGCGGTACCGGCCACGTGCGCCGCGGCCATGGACGTGCCCTGCCGGACCGACCAGGGATCGGTCTGCGTGGAGCCGAGCTCATGGGCCGTGGCCGAGAGAATCGGCCTGCCGGGCGCGACCACGTCGGGCTTGGCGAGGGGCACGTCGGTCGGCCCGCGCCCGCTCCAGCCGGACAGGCGCCCGATCTCCTCGGGGCGCTCGTAGCGCGCCATGCCGTCGCGGATCGTGGCCATTGCGTCCCCGCGCCCGAGCACCCATTTCTCGACCGCGATGCCCTCCTTGTTTCCGATCTGTACGGCCGGGATGGGCACGGGATCCCCAGCCATGGTTACCGGCGAAATCCCCTTCTGGTTGTTGAAGACGACCACCGCCACGGCGCCGGCCAGATAGACGTTCATGACCTTTTCCGAAAAGAGGCACTCGCCGCGCTCGACGAGGGCGATGGCGCCGTCGAACGCCCCCCACGGGAACGGCCCGCACGCCAGGCCGCTCGCATCTCCGGCCTGCCGCGCCGAGACCAATCTGGCCGGTCCGACGGGATCGTTCTCGAAGCCCGGGCTGATATCGCCCTTCACCGCCGGGATGCCCCTAAGCGCGTCCGGCGCCGGCTCGGCCACGTCGAGCCAGCCGGCGAAGCCGCGGCCCGTCTCGACCGACCCGACGGTGATGAGCTCGGCGAGGGTTCCCGGGTACCGCACTGTTCCCGGCCCGCCGCCCTTGTCGCCAGCGGAAGCGACCACCACGCCCCCCCCGTCCACAGCGGCCCGGAACACCGCCGCCGACGGGGCGTCCGGCCCGAGCAGATCAGGCGCGCTCCAGGAGATCGCGATCACGTCCGCGCCGTCCGCGACCGCGTCCTCCATGGCGGCCATGATTTCGGGCTCGTAGGCGGCCTCGCTCCCGGATGCGGCCAGGTAGAACACCTTGTAGCTCATGAGCCGCGCGCGCGGCGCAACCCCGCTCACCTCCACGTCGAAGCCGCCCACGTCGAACACGGTTCCGTGGTTTCCGGCCGCGATGCCCGCGCAATGCGAGCCGTGCCCGATGTGATCGCGCGGAGTGGCCTCGTCGCGGCTCGCGTCCACGGGATCGTCCGGCCTGAAGTAGGCGCGCGCCGCGATGATCTTGGCGGTGGTGTACGCGGTCTCTCCCTTGGGAAATCCATCGAGAGGCGCGTAACCGGCGGGCGAGAAGAACGGGTTCCTCTCGTCGATCCCCGAGTCGATGACCGCGATCCGGACGCCCTCCCCTGCGCCGGCCGCGCCGCCGGCCTTGTCCCAGAGGTCCTGGGCCTTGATGAGATCGAGCGACGCGTCCATGTCCATGGAGAAGGCTGCGGTGTCGGTCCTCCACACGCGCGCCACGCCGGGCATGCGCTCGAGCCGCTCCGGCGTCGATCCCGCCACGGCATAGCCGTTGAACAGGACGCGGTACTCCCAGTCGATCCGCGCGCCCGGCGCGAGCTTCGCGAGCCTCGAGCGGAAGGCCGCGTGCTGCGCATCGATCACCGTTGCTCTGCGCCCCGCCGGCGCGCCCTCGAGCTGCACGATGCAACGCCGCGCAAAGTCGTCGGAACGCCCCGGGAGCCCGAAAAGGACGATCGCGCAGGCGGCGACAACCGACGCAACCTTGGAGTGTCGGCCGGGCACCATGCGTGTATAATAGGAGCCCTTGAAAGGGATGTCATCATGAGCCGACCGATGTGGGCGCCCTGGCGCATGGACTACATTCTCGGGCCCAAGCCCGACGGCTGCGTTTTGTGCCGCGCCGTCGAGGAGGGCGAGGACCGTCGCGGCGACAACCTCATCCTCGCCGTCGCGCCCCACGTGTTCATCATCATGAACCGCTTCCCGTACGCCCACGGGCACGTCATGGTCGTGCCCCGTCGCCACGTTTCGCGGCTCGACGACCTCGACAAAGACGAGCGCGACGCGTTCTTCGAGACCCTGTTCGAGGCGCAGGCCGCCGTCCGCAAGGCGTTTGAGCCGCAGGGCATGAACATCGGGATGAACCTGGGAAAGATCGCCGGTGCGGGCATCGACGATCATGTGCACGCGCACGTGGTGCCTCGCTGGGCGGGCGACACCAACTTCATGCCGGTGCTCGCCGAAGTGAAGGTCATGCCCGAGCACCTCGCGACCACCTACAATGGCCTCGTTCCGTACTTCGCGCACCTCGACCATGCCGACTGACGCCTCTCCCGCAGGCGCGCGGAAAAACCGCGCAGGCCCGCTGCCGTTCATCGCCGCGGCCTTGGGCGCGGTCCTGGTCGCCTTCGCTCTGCTCTTCGCCATGGCGAACGACGAGTGGACCGCCGTCAGCGTGCCGAGCGCGCCCTGGAGCGCCGCGCCGCGGCTCGTGGCTTTCGAGGCCAGGCTGTGGGCCATCATGGCGTTCTGCCTGGCGCTCGGCGGCGGCATCGCGGCCGCCCTGGCCCGGGCGCTCGCGGCGCGGGAGCGGCGCAAGGGCGAAGGCGAACGCGCCCGGCTCGCGCGCGCCGAGGCCGAGATCGAAAGATTGATGAGACTCATGACCGCGAGGCGCGACAAGGAGTAGGCAGCATGCCCAACAACTCGAATCCCCCGCCCCCCCAGGAAGCAGAGCGCGGCGGCGAAGACAGCTCGATCTTCGAGCGCGTCATGCCCGAGTCCGTTCGACGCGGGCTCGAGGCGCTGCTGCACGACAGCCGCTTCAAGAACATCATCGGCGACTTCAAGCTCCCCAAGGAGATCGTGAGCCACATCCTCGCGCAGGTTGACGAGACCAAGCACGCGGCCCTCGGCGTCATCGCGCGCGAGATGCGGCTCTTCCTGGAGCGCACCAACCTGGCAGATGAGATGGCTCGGCTCCTCACGCAGGTGTCGTTCCAGATCAAGACAGAGGTGCGATTCGTGCCGAACGACAAGCGCGTCCCGGCCAAGGAAGCGCCCCTTGTCGAGACCTCGTTGCGCGAGCCCAAGGAGCCCGGTTCCTGCACGGACGAGCCCGCTGTAAAGGATTCCTCAGCCCCCTGACCGCGACCTGCGGGCGAAAAGCATCCTGTGGATCGGAAGCCCGACCTCCTCGCAGCGCCTCTCACGCAGCGATCTCGCGCCGAACGGGTTCATGTCGATACGGCCGTTCTCTCCCAGCGGCTCGAGGCTCTCCTCGGAGAGCAGCGCCCCGAGGTAGGCCTCGGCGCGGAAGTCCACGTCGGTCTGGACGAAGATCTCCCCGCCATCCGCGAGCAGCCGCGCCGCGTCCTTGAGGAACGAAGGGGTCAGCACCATGCGCTTCTCGTGCCGGGTCTTCCACCAGGGATCGGGAAAGTTGACGAAGATGCGCGCGAGCCCGCCCTCGGGCTCCATCCTCGCGAGGGTCGCACGCGCGTCCGCGTGGCGAACCACCATGTTGGCGCATCCCGCCCGGGCCGCCCTCTCGGCGACCACGTGGACCCACTTCCTGCGCGTCTCGAGCCCGAAGAAGCGCGTGGCCGGCAGGAGCGCCGCCCGCCCGATGAGAAAATGCCCGCGGCCGAACCCGATCTCGAGCTCCACGGGCGCTTCCCCGGGAAACAGGCCGGCGAGCGCGATCGGGCCGGTTTCCGGCAGCCGCGGGACGTCCTCGTAGGGGCGAGGAGGCCTCGGCACGGTCTTATGCGGGGCTCTGCGCCGGGGCGGGCTCGAGGGCGGCCTCGAGCACCTCGTCCATGCGCCGCACGAAGACGAGAGCGATTTCGTCGAGGATTTCCTTGGGGATGTCGGGCCTGTCCTTCTGGTTGCGCTCGGGCATCACCACTGTTGTGATCCCGGCGCGGTGGGCGGCGAGCACCTTCTCCTTGACGCCGCCGATTGGCAGCACGAGCCCCCGCAGCGTGATCTCGCCCGTCATGGCCACGTTGGGCCTCACCTTGCGTCCCGAGAGCAGCGAGACGAGGGCCGTCAGCATGGCCACTCCGGCGCTCGGCCCGTCCTTGGGAATGCCTCCCGCGGGCACGTGCAGATGCAGGTCGAGATGATCGTTGAACTCGGGATCGAGCCCCAGGTGCTCGGCGTTGGCGCGCACGAACGACACGGCCGTCTGCACCGACTCCTTCATCACGTCGCCGAGCTGGCCCGTCATCGAGACCTTGCCCGAGCCCTTCATCCTGGTCGCCTCGATGAAGATGATGTCGCCACCCGACGGCGTCCACGCGAGGCCGGTCGCCACGCCCGGGACCTCGCAGCGATCCGCCGTCTCCGGGAAGAACCTGGGCGGCCCGAGGATCTCCTCGACGAACGCCGCCCCCGCGTCATAGCCATCCACCTGCTCGCCGCGGGCCACCTTGACCGCCACCGACCGGCACACGGCGGCCACCTCGCGCTCCAGGTTGCGGACGCCCGCCTCGCGCGTGTACGAGTCGACGATGCGCAGGAGGCCGTCGTTGTTGAACTTGAGCCGCTGCTCGTCGAGCCCGTGCTCGCGCAGTTGCTTGGGGATGATGAAACCGTAAGCGATCTTGCGCTTCTCTTCGCGCGTGTAGCCCGGGATCTCGATGACCTCCATGCGGTCGAGCAGGGCCGGCGGAATGGTGGAGAGCGTGTTGGCCGTGCCCACGAACATGACCTTCGACAGGTCGTACGGCACCTCCAGGTAGTGATCCGAGAAGGCGTGGTTCTGCTCCGGATCGAGCACCTCGAGCAGCGCCGACGAGGGATCCCCCCGAAAGTCGTGACCGAGCTTGTCGAGCTCGTCGAGCATGAACAGGGGGTTCACGGACCCGGCGCGCTTCATGCCCTGGATGACCCGGCCCGGAAGCGCCCCGACGTATGTGCGTCTGTGCCCTCGGATCTCGGCCTCGTCGCGCACGCCGCCGAGCGAGACGCGCACGAACTCCCGGGTGAGGGCGCGCGCGATCGAGCGCCCGAGTGAGGTCTTGCCCACGCCGGGCGGGCCGACAAGGCACAGGATGGGCCCCTTCTTGTCGGGCTTGAGCTTCAGGACCGCGATCTGCTCGAGGATGCGGCGCTTGACCTTTTCGAGGTCGTAGTGGTCCTCGTCGAGAACTTCCTTGACCTTGTCCACATCGAGCTTGTCGTCGGTGGCCTTCTGCCACGGAATGTCGAGGAGCCAGTCGAGGTAGGTGCGCGTCACCGTGTACTCGGCCGACGAGCTCTGCATGTGCTTCAAGCGCCCGAGCTGCTTGAACGCCATCTTCTCGGCCTCGGAGGCCATGCCCGCGTCGGTGATGCGCTCCTTGAGCTCCTCGACCTCGTCCTCCTCCTCGTCCCCCTCGCCGAGCTCCTCCTTGATGGCCTTCAGCTGCTGGCGCAGGAAGTACTCTCGCTGGTTTCGCCCCATCTCCTCCTGCACCATGGAGGAGATCTCCTTCTTCACCTTCAGCATCTCGATCTGGCGCGTCAGCAGCTGCAGGCACGTGCGAAGCCGCGTCCCGAAGTCGACGGCCTCGATGATCATCTGCTTCTCCTCGACCGACACGGTCAGGTTCGAGGCGACGAGATCCGCGAGCACGCCGGGATCGGACACATGATCGAGGACCGCGGCCGCCTCCTTCGGCAGGTTGGGAAGGAGCGCGATGAGCTGCCTGGCGGTCTCCTTGAGGTTCGTGGCAAGCGCCTCGACCTCCAGATCGGCCTTGTCCGGCTCGGCGATATGCTCGACCCTCGCCATGAGGAACGGCTGCTCGGCCATCTCCTGGACGATCCGGATGCGCCCGATGCCCTGCAGGACCACGGAATAGTTGCCGTCCTCGAGCTTGACCGCCTTTAGGATACGCGCCGCCGTGCCCAGACGGTAGAGGTCGGTCCAGTTGGGCTCCTCGACCTCGGGCTTGCGCTGGCTCACCACGCCGATGACCTGATCCTCGCTGCGGACCGCCCGCTCGATGATTCGCACCGACCGCGTCCTCCCCACGTTGATGGGCACGACCGAAGCGGGGAACATCACCGAGTTCTTGAGCGGCAGGATCGGAACCGTGGTCGTGGGGTGCGGATCAGGGTTTCCGTTCATTTTTTCCATCTTTTGCCATGGTCCGCGAGCAAATCCCGCAGCCGGAAGGGAAAGTAGTTCCGAGATGTTGTTAAGTCAATTCCCCTGCCCACGAAACAAAGGAGGATTTCGCTTGCGCGCTTTGCTCCCCCGTCTTAAAAAGAGAAATATTTTGACAAGAGCGACACGGGTGGTTACTTATCCTACAGGTGGGTTAATGTCGGCAAAGAGGCGAGAAAGGACAACCTGAAATGATAAGATTGGCACCTGTCGCTCTGCTGCTCCTCGCTCTGCTGGTCCCCAAGTGCACCGGAACCATCTGGGGGAACCTGCTCCTCCTCATCATCGCGAGCGGCATCTTTCTCGGCACGATCTCCCTCGGGCAAGGGAGCCCGCGCAAGGACGCCGCGGTTCTTCCGGAAAACGAACCCTGAAAAATCTCGCGTGAGTTCGGAGCGCTTGGCGCTCTTGCCCCTTCTTCCATCATGTCGAGAGCACGCAGATTTAGGCCCGAGGCCTACCGTCCGATTGACGGGTTCACGCTTTTCGATCTCAAGATCGTGCACCTCGTGCTTCACGGCGGCTCGGTCCTCGACTGGACGCGGCTCGCCCTCTCCCCGACCATGGCCCGTTCCCTGTGCCGCGTCCACGGGCTCGATCTTGCGGATCCCGGCGACGTCGCCCTCATCGACCGCATCCGCGACGAGGCCGTGGCGTTTCTGTGCGAGACGTGCGCGTTCCCCATTCCCGGCGCTCTCAGGCGCGCCTCCCTCCTCGATCTCCTCGCGGCCGTGAACGACGGCGCGAACAGGCATCGGTCCGTATGCGCGTGCACGCTCCTCAAGACCATGCAGGTCATCAACCACTTCGACGCCCGGGAAGCACGGCAGGCTCTCACGCTCACCGACCAGCAGCTCTTCCAGGCCGCCGAGCAGCGCATCTACAAGACCGTGAGCCACATGATGGCGAGCGGGCTGCCGGTGGTGGAGTTCATGGGCGGCCGCAAGCAGCGCATGAGCATGGTCGGAAAGCTGCTTTCCAAGGACAACCCCCTGTCGGCGCAGCTCTTTGACAAGATGCGCTTCCGCATCGTCACGGCCGGGCGGGATGACGTGCTCCCGGTGGTGAGCTACCTGGTGCGGAACCTGTTCCCGTTCCACTACGTGCTCGCCGGCGAGTCGTACAACACGCTGCTCCCTCTCGGAGAGTACTGCCAGAGCCATCCGCGCCTCAAGCGCCTCGCGAGCGAGTCCGGCCTCGAGTTCCCGGCGGATGCCCGAGTGCCCTCGCGAGCCAACACGTACTCGTCGCCCAAGTACCAGGTCGCGCAGTGGGTCTGCGATCTCCCGCTGCGGGTGCCCGACTTCACCACCGCCTTCATCACCGACGGAGTCGACCCGGTTCCGCGCCCCATCGTTTACGTCCGTACCGAAATCCAGATCCTCGATCGGCAGGCGGACCGCGAGAACGAACGAGGAGACGCTTCCCATCGCAACTACAAAGCGCGCCAGCTGAGCGGGGTGGTGACGCGGCTCAAGATGGGCCGTCGCGGCACGCGACGCGCGACCGCCGCGCGATCACGGCCCTGATTTCCTTGCCAGTCCGGGCGCTGAAGAGCTATAAACGAACGTTCCTTCCGAAGGAGAGTTCCCTCTTGAATTTCAGATACTTGGTCCACAGGTTCTGGTACTTCGCGTGGTTCGTCCTGCTTCCACTCGGCATCGCGTGGGGCGTGATCGACGTGCTCGACAAGGTCGAGGTCGTCGAGGAGGTCGAGATCTGGTACGTGCTCCTCCTCTTCGCGGCCCTGGCCTTCGTTTCCTACAGCGTCCGCGAGAAGCTCCCCTTCTGGCAGGACAAGGACCCGTTGAGCCCGTACAACAAGAGCAGGCGCCGCAAGGAAGCCCGCCTCATGGCTCGCAACGTGTCCGGTCTTCTCAAGCGCAAGGGCCACAAGCTCTCGGAGCGGGGGCGCGCCGAGGTGCGCGGCGCGCTCGAGGCCCTCGCCAAGGCCGTGGAGGCTGGGGACGACGAGGCCATCACCACCGGGGTCACCCGGCTCGACGAGAAGTGCGGCAGGTACCTTGCCTTTGCCCGTAAGAGCACGGGCCGCGAATACGTGGAATCCATCGGTGTTGCGGTCCTGGTGGCCGTCGTGCTGCGGCTCTTCGTCGTCGAGGCGTTCAAGATTCCAAGCGAATCCATGGTCCCCACGCTCATGGTCGGCGACCACATCTTCGTGACGAAGTACCGGTACGGCCTCTCGATCCCCTTCACCAACAAGCGGCTCGTGCGCTTCTCGAGCCCGGCACGGGGCGAGGTCGTGGTGTTCGTCAAGCCGTCCGTCGAGGAGCAGAGCGGGCTGCCCGGCCACGGCCCCTACTTCGACGACGAGTACGAGATGGTGGGCAAGGACTTCATCAAGCGCATTGTTGGCTTGCCCGGCGACAGGGTCGAGATGCGCGAGGACGTCCTCTACGTCAACGGCACCGCCGCGCCGAGGTGCCGGGTCGGGGACCAGATCTACCGCACGCTCAACCGCGCCCGCGATCGGTGGGAGGACCACAAGGCCGATCTCTGGATCGAACGCCTCGGCGACTTCTCGTACACGATCATCGAGGAACGATCCGGGGCCACGAACACGTTCGGTCCGGCCATCGTGCCCGACGGCCAGGTTTTCGTGCTCGGCGACAATCGCGACAACTCCAACGACTCGCGCTACTGGGGCTCGGTGCCCTTCGACAACATCAAGGGACGCGCCGCGGTCATCTGGTGGTCGAACCGGCGTCCGCACGGGTTCCAGTGGAACCGCGTCGGCACGTTCATCATGAGCGCACCCAGGCTCGGAGACAACGAACAGGTCCGCTTGGCCCGATGTCCTGACATGCGCTAGAGTGGCTGCATGCGTCCTTTCCTGACCTTCGCGCTCTTCCTGGCCGTGAGCCTGCCGCTCGGCGCGGGGGCGGACGACTCAGCGGCCAAGCCGGCGGACAAGACCGGCAAAGAGTCTGCGAGCCACTGGCGCGACGATCCGAGCGTGCTTCGGCACCCGGGATCGTACATCGGAGGAGGAGGCGGCGTGGTCCGCAGCTACGCGTGGCTGCCCGCGAAGAAGGGCACCGGGAACGTCTCGTTCGCGGGCGAGCATGACGCTCTCGCCTTTGGTCCGCTATGGGGCTGGCAGGCGTTCGTGCGCGTGGGTGATGCATTCATGGAGTGGCTGGCCATCGGTTTCCAGATTGACATCACGTCCGCGTCCGGAAACAAACAGACAATCGCCGCGTTCGACCTCATGCTCGACGTGTCATTCTTCCCGTGGGAAGGGCTCGGAATCCGCCCGTCGGTCGGTCTCGGGTTCGGCTACGCGCAGGGCGAGCAATCCTGGCAGTTCGGGGGAGGGGGACCGGCGACACTCTCGCTCGCCGTGCTCTACGAGATCCGCATGACACGTTTTTTTGTCATCGCCCCGGTCGTCCAGGCATACTGGATCACCGGGCAGGAATACGACGCCGTCGTGATCTTCGCCGGGATAGAGCTCATCAAGTGGTTCGCCACGGCGACCGGCTGAGCTTCCCCGCCCGTCACATCTTGTACTTGCCGAATACGTCCTCAGACAGGCTCTCGAGGTCGCCCTCCCCTCCCACGGACGCCTGCGGCTGCTCACCGGATTGCGCCTTGGCGAACACGTCATCGGACACGAACACGGGTGCGCCTTCCCTGACTGCGAGCGCGATCGCATCGGACGGCCTCGCATCCGCCTCGAATCCGCCTCGGTCATGCTCGATCCGGATCCACGCGTAGTACACGCCGTCCTTGAGGTCGTGCACGCGGACCCAGGCCACGCTCGCGCCGAGCGCGCGCAACAGGCTCATGGTCAGATCGTGGGTCATGGGACGCGGCAACACGGCCTTCTCAAGGGCCACCGCAATCGAGAAGGCTTCGGGCTGCCCGACCCAGATGGGGAGCTTCCGCTCGCCGCCCTCCTCCTTGAGGATGAGGAGCGACGAGCCCGCCACGGGATCCATGAGCACTTTTTCGATGCTCACCCGGATGTCGGTCACGCCCTTCCCTCCAGGCAATGCGGAAGCGCCTGCGTCACCTCCACCTGCACGAGGCGTCCGCGCGTCTCCCCCTTCGCGCTGCCGTTCACCATCGCAAAGTTCACGATCTGGTTGTTGCGGGCCCGCCCGCTCAACTGGCCGGGAATCCGGCCCTCGCCGTCCACGAGGACCTCGAGCGCCTTGCCCACGAAGGACTCGCGGATCCCGCGCTCGACGGCAGTCGTGACCTCGTGCACCGCCGCGAGCCGGCGCGCCTTCTCCGCTGAAACCACATCGTCCGCCAGCGAGGAAGAGGGCGTCCCTGGCCGCGGAGAATATTTGAACGAGAACACTCCTGAGAAGCGCACCCGCTCGATGAGCCGCAGCGTGTCCTCGAAATCCGTCACGGTCTCGCCGGGGAACCCCACGATCAGGTCGGTGGAGATGAGGATCCCGGGGCACGAGTCCCGCAGAGCGTCCGCGATCTCGACGAAACGCTCGACCGTGTAAGCACGTCCCATCCTCTTGAGCACGCCGTTCGATCCCGACTGGACCGGGATATGGATGGCCTCGCACAGGGTTCCGACGCGTCCGAAGGCGCGGATCAAGCGATCGTCCATGTGCCGCGGATGTGGCGAGGTGAACCTGATCCGGGAGAGCCCCGAGACCCCGTCCAGGGCTTCGATGAGATCCGTGAACGACCGATCGCCGCTCCGGTAGGAGTTCACTTTCTGTCCGAGCAGCGTGATCTCCCGGACGCCCCGCCCGACGAGCATCCGCGCCTCCTCCACGATGTCCGCAAGCGGTCTATGCCGCTCCGGACCCCGTACCTGCGGGACGATGCAGTACGCGCAGCGCTCCTCGCATCCCTTCATGACGGTCACAAAGGCCGTCGCGTCGCTTAAGTCCGGCCCAGGAGTCGCAGCGAGAAAGTTGTCCGGCCCGCCGTTGTCGAAGCCGATGGTGGCGACCGGAGAGCCGCCGGCGCCGGCTTGCGCTACGAGCCCCGGCAACGCGGCATAGTGATCCGGCCCGATCACTGCGTCGATCCCCGGAAGCAGATCGAAAAGCGATGCGCCGTCCTGCTCCGCCACGCAGCCGGCGAAAACGATCTTCATTCCCGTACGCCTCCGCTTGAGCTGCCTGAGCCGGCCGGCCGCGGAGATGGCCTTGTGCCGGGCCTTCTCCCGTATCGAGCACGAGTTCACGATGGCGACGTCCGCGTCGCCCGGATCATCCGTCGGCTCGTAGCCGGCTTGCCGCATGATCTCGCGGATCCGGCCGGAGTCGTGGACGTTCATCTGGCAGCCGAATGTTTGGACGAACACCTTCATGGCCTTCCTGATTGACCCATTTACGCGTCCCGGTCAATCGCCTCGCAAGGGGCCATCGGCGTCCCCGGTCCGGCCCCCTATCAATCAGTCTTCTGGGCGGGCCCGGCTAGGCGGCAGCAGATCATCGCCGACGGCATCGAGCAGGGTCAGCAGCGCGATCTGCGCTCGAAGCCGCAGGGTCGCGAGGTTCACGCTGGCTGAGGTGTGCCCCCGCCGCGCCTCGGTGACGTCCAGCGAAGTCGCGGCGCCGGCCTTGTAGGCAGACTCGGCGAGCGCCAGTCCTTCGCCCGCAAGCGCCGCCTGGCGCTCGGCGGTCTCAATCGACAGGAGCGCCGCGTCATAGTCGCGCGCCGAGTTGCGCACGGCAAGAGACGCTTTGTCTTCGATGTTCTTGAGCTCGACGGTCGCCTGTTGCAGCGCCGCGCGCTTGTAGTCGAGGTCGCCGTACCTGAACTGGTCGTAGATCGGCACCGTGAGGGAGAGCACGAAGGCCCAGCGAGACCGATCCTGCGATCCCATGTCCGGCATCTGCGTGAACTGGTAGCTGCCCCGCCACCCGGCGCTCAGCGTCGGCAGGAACTGCATCCACACTGCGTCCAGCAGATTCTCCTGAAGCGTCACCTTGGCGCGCCCGGCCCTGATGTCCGTCCGCCGCGAGCCCGCGCGATCCGCGAGTTGCGCCTCCGTTCCATCAGGCGGAACGAACGACGGCCCATGTTGTGGCAGCGGCAGGCCCGGTGTCCCCGTGAGGCTGCCGATCGCGTCGCGCGCATTGTCGAACGCCAGATGCGCGGAGATGAGATCTTGATACACTTTCTCGAGGTCTGTCTCGGCCCGAACCACGTCGATGCGCCTCCCGGCCTCTGCGGAGAGGCGAGCGCGGGCCACCGCGACCTGGGCTTCGGCCGCCTCGACCTGCGCGGTGTACAGATCGATGAGCTCGCGTGCCATGAGCGCCATGTAGTAGGCCTGGGCGACGCCGAGCAGCAGTCTCCGTTGGCCGTCTTTCACCGACAGCTCCGCAAATTCGACTCCCGCCTGCGCCGCGTTGATCGTAAACCACGACTTGGCGTTCACGACCGACAGACCGGCCTGAAGGGTTGCGTCCAGCTTGTCCTGGGGGTTGAGCAGCATGGGTTCGGCAGCCCCCGGCGGAAGCGTGATCCCCATCGCCTGGAGCAGCGGCGCCATGCTTCCCGCCAGGTCCAGCGTGTCTTCGTGGTCCATGCGCGTGTACTGCATGCCGCCCTGGATCACCGGCAGCACAAGCCCCCACGCCTGCTTGAGCTGCGCGCGGGCCTTGTCGATCTCGAGCCGCGCGGCCTCCATGCCCAGGTTGCGGCTTTCGGCCCTCTCGAGCGCCTCGGCGAGCGTGATGCTCGGCCCGGGGGTCAACGTCGGGAGCTTCCTCCTCGCGACGACCCCCTTTTCGACGGAAGCCGAAGGCGCCGGAGGACCTTCCTGCGCCCGCACCGCGGGCGCCATCGAGGTCGCGCACACCACGCCGTAGACCGCCAACATCGCCGCCTTGCGAGTCGTGACCCTCATGACAGCACCTCTGCTTCGACGACTGCACCCCGCTTCATGAAGGCCCTCGAGAGGAACGCACCGAGATCGTCGAGGAGCGCGTAGATCACCGGCACGACCACGAGCGTGAGCAGCGTGCCGGCGAGGAGGCCGCCGATCACCGGCATCGCGATGGGGGCGCGCATCTCCGAGCCCCAGCTATCGCTCGTAGCAACCGGGATCATCGCGGCGACCATTGCGAACGTGGTCATCAGGATCGGCCGAAGCCGCGTGGGGCCGGCCTTGAGCAGCGCATCGGTGCGGGAAAGGCCGCGCCTGCGCAGCGTGTTCGTGTAGTCGACGAGCAGGATCGAGTTCTTCGCCACGAGCCCCATGAGCATGAGCATGCCCATGAGCGTGAGGATGCTCAGGTTCGTCCCGGTGACGAGGATGGCGAGGAGCGCGCCGATGACCGATAGCGGCAGCGCCGTCATCACCGCGAACGGCTGGATCAGGCTCTCGAACTGGGCCGCGAGCACGATGTAGATGAGCAGGACGGCGACGATGAACACCGTCGTGAACTCGTTCGTCGTCTTGCCCATCTTCTCGATGTCTCCGCCGTAGTCCGTGGTGACGCCCGGCGGCACGACGCGCGCGGCGATCACGTCGACGATCTTCTTCGCCTCGCCGAGCGGGAGCACCTCCGTGTTGTTCGCCGAGACCGTGATCTGGCGCCGCCGCGCCTGGCGGTCGATCTGCGTCGGGCCGGAGACGGTCTCGAGCGACGCGGCGTTCGCGACGTCGACGAGCTTGCCGGTCGTCGCTGAGCGCACCTTGAGCCCGCCGAACTGGGTGGCGCTCTCGCGAAGCTCCGCGGGCAGGCGCACGCGGATAGAGTACTCGTCGCCGCCGACGCGGAACTTCGAGGCCTCGACGCCGCCCACGTAGGCGCGGCCGACCTGGCCGATCTGCGCCGTGACGACGCCGAGGCTCGCGGCGCGGTCGCGGGCCATGACGAGGCGCACCTCGGGCTTGCCGCCTTCGTAGCTCGAAGCAACGTCGATGAGGCCCGGGACGCCGGACATCTCGCGCATCACGGCGTTCGATATCCGCTCGAGCTCCGCGAGATCGTCGCCGCGCAGGTTGAGCTGCACGGCCGCGCCGCCCATGGCGCTCGTCCCGCCACCAGTGATGTCCGGCGGGTTGATCGAAACGACCGCCTCGCGCTCGTCCGCGAACAGGGTGCGCATCCTGTCGACGATGTCCTTGTAGGTGGCTTCGCGGGTCTTCTTGTCGCTGAGCTTCACGACGAGCTCGGCGACGTTCTGCTTCTTGCGCACGTCCGCGCCGACCTTCACCACGGTCGAGACGACGTCCGCCCCGAGGCTCTTCGCCTTCTCGGCGATGCGCTCTGCGACGCGCTCGGTCTTCTCGAGCGCCGTGCCGGCCGGGAGCGTCACCGTCACGCTCACTGTGCCCGGGTCGAACGTCGGGACGAACTCGCTATGCACGAACCGCACCATGTAGATGGTCGTGGCGAACACGGCGATCGCGATGCCGATCGTCGCCCACCTCCGGCGCAGCGCCCACCCGATGATGCCGCGGTAGACGCCCTCGAGCGCTGAGAGCGCGCGGCGCACGAGCGCGAACAGCCAGTTGTCCTTGGCCCCGCCGAGCAAACGCGAGCTCAGCATCGGCGTGAGGGTGAACGACACGAGCAGCGAGATGCACACCGCGGCGACGAGCGTAAGGGCGAACTCCCTGAGCAGGATCCCCACGATGCCGCTCGCGAGCGCGCCCGGCAGGAACACGGCGACGAGGGAGAGCGTCGAGGCGAGCATGGCGAACGCGATCTCCTTGACGCCGTCGAGCGCCGCCTCGCGCTTCGAGACGCCCTCCTTCAAGTGGCGGAACGTGTTCTCGATGACGACGATCGCGTCGTCGACGATGAGGCCGATGGCGAGCGTGAGCGCAATGAGCGTGAGCATGTTGAACGTGAACCCCATCGCCCGGACGAAACCCAACGTCGCCACGACGGAGGTCGGGATCGCGATCGCCGCCACGATCGTGGCGCGGCCGTTGCGGAGGAACAGGAGCACGACGAGCACCGCGAGGAGGCAGCCGAGCGCCATGTCGAACCACACGGACTTGAACGAGTCCTCGGTGAACAGCGAGCCATCGACCGCGATCGTCGCGCTCCACCCCTGCGGGAGCCCCTTCTCAATGCTCGCGAGCTTCGCCTTGAGCGCATGCGCGACCTCGACCGCGTTCGTGCCCGACTGCTTGCGGACGAGGAGCATGACCGTCTTTTCGCCGTCCCGGACGGCCGAGCTGCGCGCCTCTTCCACGCCGTCCTCGACCCGAGCCACGTCCTCGACACGTACGACCCGGCCGCCCGCGTCGACGATCGGCAACCGGCCCACCTGCGCGACCGTCGTGAACTCCCCGTCGATCTTGAACGTGAGTTCCGCATCCTCGGTCTTGAACGTGCCGCCCGGGAACTTGAGGTTGTTCGCCTGGAGCGCGCCGATGAGATCCGTGACGGCGAGCCCCGCGCTCTCGAGCTTCATCGGATCCGCCCACACCTTGATCTCGCGCTCGGCACCGCCCACGATGTCGATGGAGCCGACGCCGGGGACGCTCTGGAGCGGCGCCTTGACACCGTCCTTGGCGAGCTTGGTCACCTCGTCGATCCGGCCGGGACCGGAGATCGCGAGCGTCAGCACCGGCGCGGCGCCCAGGTCGAGCTTCTCGACGCTCGGCGCCTCGGCGTCCTTGGGGAACTGCGAGGAGAGGCGGCTCACCTTGTCGCGCACCGCCTGGACCGCCTGGTTCGGGTCCTCGCCGAAATCGAACAGGATGACCACCTGCGAGACGTTCTCGGCGCTCACCGACTGGAGCTTGTCGACGCCCGCGAGCTCGCTGAGCGCGTCCTCGATCTTCTTGGTGACCTCCTTCTCGACCGTCTCCGGGTCGGCGCCCGGGTAGATCGTGAGCACGGTCGCGAGCGGTGCCTCGATCTTCGGCATGAAGTCGACCGGGATCTTGGTGAACGAAAGCGCGCCAAACAGGACGAGCACGGCGATGCCCATGGTGATCAGGATCGGCCGCTTGATGGACAGCTCGAATATCGACATCGGATTTCTCCTTGGGTCAGCGGACCGTCGTGGCGACAGGTTGTCCGTCCGAAAGCTCGCCCGCGCCTTCGGCGATGAGCTGCTCCCCGGCCGTGAGCCCTTCGCGCACGAGCACGCGCGCGCCCTGAGACACGCCGAGCCGCACCGCCTTCTTCCGCGCGACGCCCTTCTCGGCGACGTAGACGTACGGTGCGTCCTTCTCGTCGCGGAGAACCGCGCCCATCGGCACGAGGATCGCGGCCTCGTTCGAAGGCCCTGCGATGCGGACGCGGGCGAGCGAGCCCGCCTTGATCTTCTCGTCCGGATTGTCGATCGCGATGCGGAGCTCGAACGTCCGCGCGCCGTTCTGGATCGCGCTCGAGACGTACTTCACCACTCCGCGGGCGGTCACACCCGCGCTCTCCACCTCGACCTCGGCCGCGGCCCCGACGACCGCGAGCCCGCCGCTGTCCTCAGGCGCGAACGCCTGCACTTGAAGCTGCGTGATGTCGACGATTTGAACGACCGGCTTGGGCGGCATCACGGTCGCCATCTCGCCGCGCTCCATAAAGATCTCGGTGATCACGCCGTCGTACGGCGCGCGCAGATCCGCGTCCGACAGCGCCTTGCGCGCCCGCGCCGCGGCAGCCTTCGCCACGCGGACCTGCGCACCGGTCGCGTCTCCCTGCGCCGACAGCTGATCGAACGCTGAGCCCGGGGCCGCGCCGTCCGAGACGAGCTGCTTCGTGCGCCCGAGCTCGGTCTGCACGAGCCTCGCCTGCGCCTGGGCCGCCTCGACCCCCGCCTGCGCCTGCTGCACGCCGAGCGCGAAGCCCCTCCTGTCGAACCGTACGAGCACCTGCCCCTTCTTCACGTGCTGGCCGCGCGTGACGAGGATCTCCGCCACGACACCGCCCACCTCGGAGTTGAGGATGCTCGACTTGTCGGCGAGCGCGGTGCCCCGCAGCTCGATCGTCTCGCGGAACGCCTCGCCAGCGAGCGTCTTCACCTGGACCTCTTTGGCCTTCTGGACCGTCTGCACGGCCTGCGCGGCGGGCGACGGGACGCTCCCCTCTGCCTTCCGCGCGCATCCGGAGGCGCACGAACACAACACCACCAAGCTTGACGCGGCAGCGAGATGCCGTGCGACTCTTTCCCAAATGTTTTTCATTTTTTCCTCGACCTTCTCCTTCGCCTATCGGCGAGCGCACGGCTTTTGTCAGCAAGCGTCGTGCCAAGGAACAAAAACGGGGGGGCTCGACGGAAGACGGGGGGACGGTTCAGGGGCGCCGGGCTCGACGGTGCGGCGAGGACGTGGAGACTCCGAGCTTCTTCATCTTGGAGCGGAAGGTGCTCGGGTTCATCCCGGCGATTTCCGCCGCGCCGCCCGGCCCGGATATCCAGCCACCGGCGCGCTCGACAGCGGCGATGATGTACGTGCGGGCCGCGTCGTCGAACGTGGGAAAGGTTGTCGCTTCCGCGCGGACGACGGGGTGCTCCGGCTGTCTTGCCGCTCCGTCCCGTTCGTCAGCATTGAGGAATGGGAACGACAAAGGACCGCCGCGACAAAGAATGATCGCGCGTTCTATGGCATTCTGCAGCTCGCGCACGTTGCCCGGCCAGTCGTAGGCGAGGAGGCGATCCATCTCGGACGCGAGGAGCGGAGGCCGCGCGCCGAGGTTCATCTCGCGGGATTTCGCTTCGACGAAGCTGTATGCGAGCAACGGGATGTCGTCACGCCGCTCGCGCAGCGGGGGGATCGCGATCGGGAAGACGTTGAGCCGAAACCAGAGATCGTCGCGGAACTGGCCGCGTGCGACCATCTCTTCGAGGTTTCGGTGCGTCGCAGCGATGAGGCGCACGTTCACGCGGATCGGCTGGTTGCCGCCGACCCGCTCGAGCTCCTTGGTCTGGAGCACGCGGAGCAACCGCACCTGGGCGGACAAGGGGAGTTCGCCTATCTCATCCAGGAAGAGCGTGCCGTTGTTCGCCCGCTCGAACCGGCCGCGATTCGTGGCTACGGCACCGGTGAAGGCGCCCCTCTCGTGGCCGAACAGCTCGCTGTCCACGAGCGACTCCGGGATCGCGCCGCAATTCACGCTGATCAATGGGCCGGCACTCCTGTCCGACGCGCGGTGGATCGCCTGGGCGATCACCTCCTTGCCGGTGCCGGTCTCCCCGAACAGGAGCACCGGCGTCTGCGTCGGCGCGACCTGACGGACCAACGCCATCGCGGACTTGAGGCCGCGCTCGGCGCCCACGACCTGGTCATCGCGCTGTAGCTCGGCGAGCATCTTCTGGTGGTCCTCGATGAGGATCTCCTTGGACCTCTTCAGCTCCAGAAAACGGATCGCATTGGAGATCGCGATGGAGATCCCCTCCTTGAGCGCTTCGAACAGGCGGACGTGGCTCTCGTTGTAGGCGTTCGGCTGGTAGGAGATGAGCACCAGGGCGCCGAACACCTCCTTGTGCAGGACAACGAGCGTGGAGCAGTCGGCGGGCAGCCCCATGCTCGACAGGATCTCTTCTTTCTTGTTCTCGGGCATACTGTCGGGAGACCCAATAGACACGAACGGAATTTCAGCGATGTTGATCATTCGTTTCCGGAAATCTTCCTTCTGCTCCTCGTCGAATTCGACGAGCAGGGCGTCCGGTTCGCCGATCACGCCGCGTTCGTTGGCGCGGATGATCGCGTGCATCCCGGAGATCGTGTCGCGGTCGAACACCAACCTCGCGAGAATGATCTCGTCGACCGGCAGCACGGTCCGCATCGGCAGGAACGCGTTCAGGAGCGCCTGACTGATGTCCAGGTTCCCGGTCAGCCGGATCATGAGGTCGCGAAATATTTCACTGTGTTCTGGGAGCATGCTCATCACCTTGCCGCTGGATTTTGCATTTCGAGTGCCAGCCGCGAAATGGCGCGCCACCGCGGGCCACACTGGGCCCCCGCCATGCCATCGCGAAATAACGCGCCATTGGCGATATATCACGTCCAGATCGTGCTATTTCACCTTTCGAACCGCTTCATCATTCGGACATCGACACCATTTCAGGCATCCGGGCTGGCACGTTGCGTGCAAATCGCGAACGCGTCATGGTGCGCTGCGCCGAGAATGACCCGCGTCAGGGAGCATGGATATGAGGAACCTTCCGAAGCGTGCGGTTGAGCCGATCGATTCGAAAACTCTTTTCACGCGATAGCCCATGTCCGCCGCCGCCACGATCTCTCGCATCGCCGCGCTGGGGCTCCTGACGGCCGCCTGTGCGGGAGGGACGTCCAAGACGGTCGAGACGATCCCGGTGAGCATCGCGATGACGCACATGAAGGCCGAGCAGCGCGCCGTCGCGAGGGAGAACGGCCCTCCGCAGATCGTGCGCGTCTACCTCACGCTCGGCATCACGCGGTGGGTCTACTGCGACAGGGACGGCGAGTGGGCGCGGGTCGTCGACTTCGACGGCGACGGCAGGATCATCGTCTCCACCGAGATCCCGACGTCCTGGGCGTGCGGGACGTCGGCCCCGGAAGCGCACTGATCCCACCGCATGACCAGCGATCCGCCAGACGACGGCAAGATCGACGCCCGCCGCGAGATGAAACGTGGGTTGTGGTGGATGGGAGGGGCCACGCTCGTCATGCGGTTGCTGGACATCGGCAGCATGCTGCTCGTGCTGGTGTTCCTCGGCCCCGGCGAGATGGGGCTGGCGACCCTGGCGTGGAGCATCTCGGTCGTCCTCGAGGCGTTCAACGGGCTGGGGGTCGGGCAGGTCGTCGTGCGCCAGCATGACCTCACCCACAGGGAGCTGAGCGGCCTCTTCTGGTTCTGCACCGTGCTGGGGATCATGGCCGCGGCGGTCATGGCCGTGGTCGCACCGTGGATCGCGGTCTTCTACGCGGATCCGCGACTCTCCCCGATGGTGGTGGTAAGCGCCGGCAAGCTCATCCTGGTGGGCGCGGCGCTCGTCCCCTTGCAGCTGCTCACTCGCGACCTGCGCTTCAAGGAGGCCGGAGCGGCGCAGACCATCGCGACGCTTGGAGAATCGATAACAAAGGTGACGCTGGTCATCGCCGGGTTGGGCGCATGGGGGCTTGTGATCGCCAACGTGAGCCGCGGGCTATTTCTTCTGCTCGCGCTCTGCTGGCTCTCGCCGTTCCGCCCCGTGTTCGCCAGCACGGATCGCACGACCCGCCAGTCGGTCCGGTTCGGCCTGCGTGTGACACTGGCGTCGGTCCTCTACCACGCCTACCGCAACATGGATTTCCTGCTCATCGGTCGTTTCCTCGGGAAGGAGGTCGTCGGTGTCTACCGCGTCGCCTTCGACCTCGGCATGACTCCGCTCGAGATCGTGCTGCAGCTCGTGAACCGCGTGCAGTTTCCGATCTACTCCCGCTTGCAGTCCAAGGCGCTCGAGCTCCGGGACGCGTTCTACCGCAGCGGCCGCTCCCTGCTGCTCCTCCTGGGCCCGGTCACGGCCCTCATCTGCTTCGCCAGCCCGGACATCCTGCGCATCGCGGGATCCGGGAAGTGGCTGGCCGCTGTGCCGATGATTTACGTGCTGAGCTGGGCCAGCCTGCTGCGCGGCCTCTCCCAGATCTTTCCCCAGCTCTACCAGGCGACGGGCCGGCCGCAGTACGCCGTGACGAGCCAGCTCCTGACGGGGGCCACGCTCGTGAGCGGGTTCGTCCTCGTGCTCTCGTTCGCCTCCCCTTCTGCCGCGCCCCAGGGCGTGGCATGGGTCTGGTTGCTGAGCTACCCGCTGCCACTCGTCGCCCAATTCGCCATGGCGCGCCGTTGCGCCCCAGTGCATTTCGTTGGGATGATGCGGGCCATGCTGCTTCCGGCTCTCGGAGTCGGATTCGTGTCCCTGCTGCTCGGAGCCGGGACCCTGCTGCGCCCGGTCGTTCAGTCGCCGATCGCGTCGCTCGGCATCTTGGTCCTGCTCGGGCTGGCCGGATACGGCTTGTTTCTGCACTGCGTCATGCGCATGCGGCCCGGTGACATCCTCCCCACGCGCTCCTTGTGACGACGACCCGCTTCCCCGTCGTCCGCCGACCGCGAGATCGTACGCTCACCCTGCCCTCGGCCAGTTTCTTTGCGACCGGCCGCGTTCGATCGTCTGCCTCTCCAGAGCGTCTGCCATCCGCCGGGCGGTACGACCGTCAGGAGCATGGATGTGCCTGTCGAGCCAGTCACGAGCACGCTCGCGACAGCAGTCCGGTTTCGTCAAGGCTTCATCAATCGCGGCCAGCGCGCTTTCTGCGTCGAACGCCGTCAGCCCGCCGTTGTCCTCCGGTGGATTCATCCACTTGGTCCCGCTCCCCGCACTCCCCGCCCTGGGCCCTCGGCTGGTCTGCCGCATGAAGTGAACCTTGCGTCCGGGCGAAGGGCAGAGGTGAACGCTGGAACGACCGAGGTGATAGAAGAAGGTCACAAAGGATGAGAGATTGCTGACCATGGCGTCCGAGACCAGCAGATCGGCCAGGTTGTCGGGGTGCTCGTCCTTGTGCTTCATCTCGACGTGGCGGAAGCGGCCAGCCTCGCGATAGAGCGCCGCGCGAAACGGAGCCTCGTACCGCCAGCTGTCATGCAGGCACACGAGCGCGTTGGCCCGGTGATCGGCCGCCCTGGCAAGCACGGACCTGAAGAACGTCAGGTCCTCGTCCATGGGGGAACGTCGAAAACGGGTCGGTTTCCAGCTCCCGGGGAAGATTCGCCCATAGTGCCAGGTGAGGTTGACGAGCAGAGTCGGTCGAGCGGTGATGTCGACATGGTAGAATCGGATGAGGTCTTCCCTCGTGTAGGGAGGGGCGAGCAGAAGGTCGCTGAAACAGGATCCGACCACCTCGCAGTTCTCCGGCGCCATCCCCCAGTCGTCGATCCTCCACGCGCGATCACGCTCGTGGTAGCACTGGGCGATCAACCGTGGATTCTCCACCCGCGGGTCGACCCCGGTCAGCCGGCGCACATGCTTGAAACGCACTGCAACGTCGTGATCCGGACACGACTTCCATCCCAGCCCGTGCCACATGAGGCACACCCGTGGAGCGGCGGCGAACTCCGGGAAGTGGTTGTCACACACCACGATGTCCGGTCGGAACGCGGCCACAACGGCCGCGATATCAGGGGCGGTCCTTTCGACCATGCGTGAGCTGATGGGTCGAACCTGGTTGATGGGGTCGCGAAGGTACGCGTGCAGCCCTTGCAGGGCAACGAGCAACTGGCAACCCGGACGCTGGTCCAGATGAAGAGCGAGCGCAAGGATATCCGCCTGGAGAGTCGATGCCCACAACAGAACTCGCATCTCGGCTTGCCTTCGTCATGGGCGCTCGCGCACGGTTCGCGGTGCCCGTTGCCTTGGCGGCTGCCTACGCAAGTCCTGCGCCAGTGCGCGCTCAAAGGAGGAAGCACGTTTCCGTTTGAAAGAAGACCAAGGAACCTGTTTGTCGGCGATGCCGAAGCGCGTGGTCGTATGCTGTTCGACAAAATGTCACTCAATATCGCGAGCGCGGCGCGATACTCGGCGGACGGTCGCGATATGGTACGAGCGCCTCCGGAGCCAATGGCGTGCCGGCAAACACAGTCGGGTCGTTGCATCTGGCACTTGTTGTGCGTTGCACCGGACGCCAGGCGCGCCACGTCCTCGTGGTTTTCGCCGAGAGGGAGCTCGATCACTACAAGGTCGATCGTCAGGTCGGCATCATCTTCGGTGATGGGGCCGGCGCGGCGGTGCCCGCGAGCGACAGCCGTGGATCAAGTTTCGTGCCGCCCGAAAAGGCCTTCGTCTTCGTCCCACTGGATATCACCGTTCCCGATGCGCTATACTTTGTTCTCACTCGATCGCTCGCAACACACGGGCAGACGGGATGCAAACGCCGATGGAAGACAGCAACGAAAAGCGGATACACCCCAGGGCGCCCATCTAGCTCAAGGTCGAGTACCGGCGGCTCAACACGTTCTTCGCGGATTACACGAAGAACATCAGTCAGGGCGGCA
>JAQTNF010000055.1 GCA_028713995.1 Deltaproteobacteria bacterium
ATGCGGGCAGCGGGATGCCGAGCCTGCTCCAGAAGCTCGAGGCGATTGAACGGCATGCCGCAACCGTACTTGAGGAGAGCGATCATCGCCGTTGCGCTCTCGTCGTACTTCGCCTCGCCGATTCCCTCCGGCGCTCAAAAGCACCGACAGCTCGTGCGCGAGCAGCGGCGTCGCCGCGCTTTCCGCCGACGTCGGCCAGTATCGAAACTTCCCGCGCGATGGCCGTTTTTGGCACAGCCAGAAACCCTGCCCGTCATACGCGAGAATCTTCACCGACGTCCCCCGCCGATTCCGAAACACGAACACCGCCCCGCTGAACGGGTCCGCGAAAAGCGCGCTGCGTGCGCGAGCCGCGCCCCGCCACCATCGTGCTCTGCAAGGACTTCGATCTGGCGTGAGGGCTTGGCTGTCCCGAAATAGACGGTGCCATCAGGGACCTCATTCAGAAGGATCAAAACGTCGATCTCACGGTCCGTCTCGAACACAACGAGCATCGAGCATGTTGCCCGGGTAGCCGTAAGTCACCTGGCCTTCCCCGA
The DNA here is from genome assembly GCA_028713995.1 of Deltaproteobacteria bacterium. GTDB lineage: Bacteria > Myxococcota_A > Polyangia > JAAYKL01 > JAAYKL01 > JAQTNF01. The sequence continues at coordinate 540 of JAQTNF010000055.1, forward strand.
AGTCCACCTCCCACGCGGAGATCCCCCCGGCCTCGCTGGACGACCAACAATCAGCGCAATACCCCACCCATTTCACCTCGGCCGGGTTGTAACACCCGTTGTTCGGTCCTCCCCCGTAAGAACAACCGGAACAATTCGTGTCCATACAAGAATCGTCCAAACAACCATCATCCGCGCCGCAGCTCCCGCCTGTCTGGGTTTTCGCGCAGCCGCGGATAAGCGATCGAAGCTCGCTCAACGTTGGCAGGCGCCAGTCGTCGTGGCCGCACAGGCTAAGTCCGTTGCAGTGGTTGACAGCTGATTGCCATTCCATCCCCCCGCCGGAAGGTGTCACCTGCCAGAAGAGGCCGCTCGTGGAGTCGTGCCATTCCTCGGTGCAGTCGGCGTCGCCGTCGGTGTCCGAGTCTGCGTCCGTGTCGGAATCCGCGTCCGCGTCCGTGTCTGTATCCGTATCCGCATCGGAATCGGTGTCGCCGTCGGTATCGCCGTCAGTATCCGAGTCCGCGTCCGTGTCGGAATCTCCGTCGGCGTCGCCGTCCGCGTCGGCGCCCGTGTCCGTGTCGCACTCGCACGACCCGAAGCCCGTGCCGTCCGGCCTGCACGTCTGCGTCCCGATCCCACCGCCCGCGCAGGCGCACGGGATCGTGAAGCCCGGCTTGCAGGACTCCGACCCGTCCGCCCCGGCGTCCTCCTTGAGGCTCGGCAGGCTCCAGCAGCCGGCCAGGGAAACCAGGACCGCGATTGATGTCGTCTTCACGATGCGCATTTTTTCCTCCAAACGGTCATGGGCGACCACGGGGTCATGGGCGACCACGGGGTCATGGGCGACCACGGGGTCATGGGCGACCACGGGGTCATGGGCGACCACGGGGGGTCGCCCCTACGCGTTTCCCCATGCATATGAGAAAATCGTACCAAACGGCCCATCGGATGGCCACGGCGAACGCCCGGTGCGCCATCCCCTGGGAATGACTGGGGTTTTGCGTTGCAAAGCGAGAATGACCCGCGTGGCCTGGTCGCGCCGAGATCTGTAACCTGGAGCAGCCAAGATCACAGCCAGGTTACAAGGTTGGGATCCTCACTCGCAGTTGTCACCCGCGGCGTCGTCCCCGGAAGGGCCCTTGGCCTTCTGCTCCGAGACGCGCTCGAGCGCGGCCTTGCACCCGGGCAGGGGGTTCTTCTCGCAGAAGTCCTCGGTGATGGACGCGGCGTCGCGTCCCTGCATCTCGTCGCGGTTGTTGAGGAGCCACGACGGGCTGCCGGTCTTGCCCACCTGATCCGCGAGCGCGAAGCTGTCCGCCACGAGCTTCTCCCCCTCCTCGCCCGACGCGCACTTCTCGATCTTCTTCTTGTCCATGCCCTTCGGCACGCACGCGGCCCAGTCCGCGGCCTTGTAATCCCCGGCGCGGCACACCACGTACTTCATGTACTCGTACTTCGAGGCGTAGAGCTTCTGCGCGCAGGCCATGCGCCTGTCCTCCTCCACCTCGGCCGCGCCGTGCATCGACGTGAGCTCGCCGTCCTTGTTTTCGCCGATGAACTGCAACGCGAACGAGACGACCTTCTCGTCGCGGCCGAAGCCGTCCAGGAAGCGGTCGACCTCGGGCAGCATGCGGTCCGCGAACGGGCAGCCGCTCATGATGAAGAGGTCGAGCCGGGCCTTCACCTCCGCGCGGCACAGGGGCTTGGGGGAGCACGTGGAGTCCGCGCAGTCCACGGCGTTGTCGCCGTTGTCGTCCACGGCGTTGTCGCAGATCTCGACCGTGGGATCCCACCCGCCGAGCCGCAGCACGTAGCCGTCGCCGAAGGGCGTCAGGTAGTCGGCCAGGCGCTCCATGGCTGCCCGCTCCGCGGCCACGGTCTTCTCGAGCACGATGAGCGGCAGGGTGGAGACGCCCGAGCCGGCGCGCACCAGCTCGAACGTTCGCCTGCCCTCATCCGTCACGTAGTCCACGCGCTTGAAGGCCACGCCCGGCACCAGGTTCCCCACGATGGCCTCCTCGGACGCGGTGTCGCACATCTCCTCGTCCTTGCAGCGGCTGTCGAAGAGCAAGGTGGCCGCCACGGCCGGCGGGGGCTCCACACCCTCGCACACGGCCGGACGCGGATTGGGCGCGCCCTCGAGGTAGCACAGCATGCGCAGGAGGTCAGTGCGCGTGCGGCCGCCCACGTACGGGCTGCCGTTGACGATCAGGGTGGGGCTCGCGTCGATGCCCATGAGCGTGGTTGCCGCCACGGCCGTGCCGAGGACCGCGCTGCCCTCGCCGTCCGAGAGGCACTTCTTCACGTCCGTAAGCGGCACGCCCGCCTCCTTGACGCACGACTCCCAGCCGTCGGGAAGCGTGCGCCACGCCTCGCCGCGGTACTGGCACTCGAGGAATCGGATCCACGGCTCGGGATCCGCGTGCCGGCTCGCGCAGATCTGGACGCGGGCCGCCTCCTTCTCGGCGTCGCCGCCCGGGAACGAGGGGTTGCCCTTGTCGTCGAGCACGCCCACGTAGCCCACGAGCAGGTTGAGCGACGGGCCCATCTCGCGGCGCAGATCGAGCAGGGTCTGCATGACTAAAGCCGCATGCGGGCAGCGCGGCAGGAGGAACACGGCCACTTCGGCGTACGCCCCTTCCCCGGCGGACCCCGCGTCCGCGCCCTTCACCTCGATGACGGGCACGGCCGATTGGCCGGCCCCACCGCAGCCGGCGAGCGCGAAACCGGCGAGGATCGCGGGGATCGTAAGTCGCGTGAATGCTGTCTTAGTCATCTCGGCTCCGTTCCGGAAGGTCCCTCCGGGGCACCATAGCACGAATGCGCAAGGGCGCGCCCGGCACAGCGAGGAGCTACGTGGAGCCTGTGACGTGGACTCCGTCGACCAACCAGAAGCCCGAGACGGTTCCCCCGTCCGAGTAGTGGAATCCCAGGACGAAAGCGTCCCCCGGACCGACCCGTGTGGTGAGATCCACGGTCCGCGTGTCCTGGTATGTGCTCGCGATCGTGTCGACGAGCTGCCAAGCGCCGCTGTTCACCTGGATCCAAATCTCGCCGGAGTCGTTCACCGTCGGTGCGTAGAAGTAGGCGCCGAACGCGACCGAAACGGTATTGCAGCCTGAGCTGACCTCGTACTCGGGCGAATAGAGCCATGCGTCCACGCCCGGGCCGCTCGCAGCCGAGCTCACGACCGTGTGCCCGCCCGATATCGGGGCCGGGAAGACGGTATCATCCCAGCTCCATGTCCCGGCCCCTGTCCCGCTGTTCACCACGGTCCAGCCTGCCGGGATCTCGGAGTCAAAGGTTTCCAGGGAATCGAGCAGGCAAGGGCTTCCGGCATCCCCGCCGCCGTCCACGGCCGCGTCACCGCCGTCTAGGCCTGCATCGCCGGTGTCGCTGTCCGTATCGGTGTCACCATCAGCATCGCTGTCGGTATCTCCGTCCGTATCGCTGTCCGTATCGGTGTCACCATCAGCATCGCTGTCGGTATCGCTGTCGGTATCTCCGTCCGTATCGCTGTCCGTATCGGTGTCACCATCAGCATCGCTGTCGGAATCAGAATCAGAATCGCTGTCAGTGCCCGTATCGGTTCCATCGGTGTCCGTGCCACCACCGTCATCGCCGGCATCCTCGTCACTCGACGTGCTTTCGTTGGAACATCCAGCTCCCACCCCTGCGACGCACGCGAGCCCTATGACGAAAAACCAGCAGCACGACCTCTTGTTGAATCGTCTCTCCATCGGAGCCTCTTTCCCTTCAAAAATTTTGCCCTCACAATCATTATCGTCTTTCTTACAGAGGACAAGACACAAATAGCACAATTTTCCATCGTCGCAGGATTCTGCCACAAAAGCCCCTTTGGAACCGCGTCTTGCTGCACCCGAATTCATCTGGCATGAAGAACGGGAACGGAGACCGTCCGATGGTCAAGCACAAGCGCAACAGACGGAAGGCGCTCCCGCAGGAGCGGCCAGCTGCCGGCAATCTTCAATCACATTCGATCAACGAAACCTATCGCTGGGCGGCGGCGTGCGCGCTCATTCCCATCGTCGCGGGGGCCATGTATGCGAGCACGCTGTCCGGCGAGTTCGTGTGGGACGATCAAATGCTGATTCTGGAGGATTACAGCATCAAGTCGTTCCACTATCTCAAGGACGTCTTTCTCAACGACTTCTTCTTCAGGCACGAGAACGACCAGGCCTACGGCTACTACCGGCCGATCGTGGCCGTATCGTACATGCTGGATTACGCGTTGTGGGGCCCGCGGCCGCTCGGGTTCCACCTCACGAACGCGGCGCTGCACGCGCTCTCGTCCTTGCTCGCGCTCTTCGTCCTGCTCGAGCTCGGCCTCGGCCGCGGGGCGTCCTGGGTCGGCGCGGCGCTGTTCGCCGTGCATCCCATGCACACGGAGTCCGTGGCATGGATCGCGGGACGCACGGATCTCGTGGCCTTCGTCTTCTCGGCGGGCGCGATGCTCGTCCACCTGCGGGCCGCAAGGAGCGCGAGCCTGTCGTCCAGCCGTCGTGCCCTGCTCTTCGCCGCCGCCGCCCTGCTCTTCTCGCTCGGGCTCCTCTCCAAGGAGGTCGCCATCGTCGTTCCCCTGTGGTTGCTGGCCATCCACATCGCGTCTTGTCGCAGATCCGCGGGCGCGATCGCCGGTCTTCTGGCGCCGTTCGCGATGGCGATCGCGGCCTACGCGATCTGGCGGTTCGCGTTCATCCACATCCCGGTGCCCGAGTCGCCGCCCGGGCACGGGACAATCCGCGCCTTGCTGTCCGCAGCGCCCACGATCGTCCGCTACCTGGCCTGGCTCGCGTTCCCCGTGGCTCAGAGCGCCTATGTGCAGAATCCCTACGTGACCCACATCCTCGACTGGCGTCTGCTCGCGAGCCTCGCGTTCCTCGCGGCCGCGACGGCCGCGGCGCTGCGCCTCCGCAGGACGTCGCCCCTGGGCTTTCTGTGCGTGTCGATGCTCGCGCTCTCCTTCGCGCCCGTGCTCAATCTCGTCCGCGTGGCCGCTCCGTGGGACATGGGCGCGGTGATGGCCGAGCGGTTCCTGTATTTCCCGTCGCTGCCGTTTGCGGCGCTCGCGGGCCTCGCGTTCTCGTGGGCGGCGAGGGCATGCGCCCCGCGGGGCAGGATCGCGTGTGCGGCCGTGCGGACCGCGGCCCTGGTCCTGCTCGCCGTTCTCGCGGCCGCGACGCTCGTGCGGAACCGGGTCTGGCTCAAGAATGAACAGTTCTTCGAGGCGACGCTCCGGTCCGTGCCCACGGCTCCGCTCCTGTGGGCGAACCTGGCCCAGGCGCGCATCGGCCGCAGGGACTGGGCCGGGGCCGACCGCGCCCTGCGCGAAGCCGAGCGCCTCGAGCCCGAGAACCCGAGGGCGCTTGCGGCGCGCGCCTTGTGGGACGTGGGCCAGGGACGGTTGAAGGACGCGGTCGCAGCCCAGAGGAAGCTGGCAACCCGCTCGAGCCATGCGAGCTCGGTGTCCCGCAACAACCTGGCGTATCTGTACCGCATCACCGGGCTCACGGAGGAGGCCGCCAGGATCCTGAAGGGCATCGTGGCCGCCGGACGGGACTACGCGGACGTGCACTTCAACCTGGCGGAGATCGCAAGGGAGCGGGGCGACCTCGACGGTGCGCGTCGGGAATACGGGCGCGCGCTCGGGATGAAGCCCGACGATCTCAAGCTCGGAAGCGCGTTCGCGTCCATGGAGATGAAAAGCGGGAGGTTCGTCGAGGCCCTGGCGATCTTCGAGGCCCTCCTGGAGTTTCATCCCGGGAACGCGGGGCTCCTCAACAACATCGGGCTCGTGCGCGAGGCCATGGGCGATCCGCGGGCCGCGCTCGAGAGCTACTCCCTGGCGATCGAGGCGGATCCGGGCTACGAAAAGGCGCGGCGGAGCTACGACAGGCTGCGCGCCGCAGCGGCAGGGAGCAAGGCCCCGTGACATGGACGAGCCGAATCCTGGCTCTCGCGTTCGCCGCATGCGCGTTCGGGTGCCGAGCGGGCGGGAACGCGGCGCGCGACGGGACCTCTTCGTCCGCACGCCCCTCGGCCGTGGTGCTCGTCACCGTGGACACGCTGCGGGCCGACGCCGTCTCGTTCATGGGTCACGAGCCCGCGACCACTCCCTTCGCGGACTCGCTCGCCCGCAAAGGCGTGGTCTTCACCCGCGCCTACGCGACCAGCTCATGGACCCCGCCGTCCGTGGCCTCCCTCGTCACGTCGCTCGCCGCGTCGTCCCACGGCGTGGTGAAGGGCGCCATCCTCGGGTCGGTCGGGGTGCGGCAGCCTGTGCTGTCGGGTCGTCTCGTCACGATGGCCGAAACGTTCAGGCGCGCGGGGTACAGGACGATAGGCGCGGCCGCCAACCGCCACCTGGAGGCCCGTCTCGGCTTCGGTCAGGGGTTCACCGCGTACTTCAAGGAGGCCGCGTTCGAGCCCGCGGATCAGCTCAATGCGACGGCCGTCCGGCTCCTCGCGCGGGAGCTCGGAGCGGGGTGGGAGAAGAGCTGGAAGACGGCGCGGACCTTCCTGTGGCTCCACTACTTCGATCCGCACGATCCCTACTACCCGAAGGGGCCCTGGATCACGGCCTACGCGCCCGACTACCGCGAGCATCCGGACGATTTTCCGGTCAGGCCGATCACCGCGCTCGTCCGGGAGTTCCCGCGGCCGGACGAGAGCCTGCGCTCGTGCCTCGAGCCGCTCTATGAGTCCGAGGTGCGCTTCACCGACGACCAGTTGGGCCGGCTCGCAAGCCGCATGGGCCTCATCGACCCGAACGTGCTCGTGGTCTTCACGGCGGACCACGGCGAGGAGATGGGCGAGCACGGCGGCCTGGGGCACGGCAGGAACCTCTACGAGGAGGTCGTCCGCGTGCCGCTCGCGTTCTATTGGCCCGCCGGCCTGCCCCAGGGGCTGCGCATCGACCGGCCGGTGAGCCTCCTCGACGTGTTCCCGACCGTCGCCGAGCTCGCGGGCGTCGCGCCGCCGGCCGGGCTGCAAGGGACGAGCCTCGTTCCGCTCATGCGGGGGACGGCCTCGCCCGAGGAGCGCCCGGTCCTGATGGAGCTCCACCCGCCGCACGGGAACCACCGGGCGATCGTGCAGGGGCGTTGGAAGCTCATCCGGCCGATCGTGGGAGACGGGAAACCGGTGCTCTACGACCTCGAAGCCGACTCGAAAGAGAAGAACGACATCGCGTCCGCGAGGCCGGACATCGTCCGTGATCTCGCCCCCAAGATGGACGCGATCGTCCGGGCGCTGCCGCAGCCGCCCGCGACCAAGGAGGTCCAGCTCGGCAGCCCCGAGGTCGAGGCGCAGCTCCGCGCGCTGGGGTACATCGAATAGCCACGGCGACGTGGTTCGTGGGTTTCCGCTCCTCGCGGGCCTTCATGCCCCGGATTCGGCCGACGAGGCCCGAGGGGCAGGTGATGGTGTTCGACATGGTCTTGGCTCCTCCTCAAGGTTCAGGTCTCCCAGGAGGGCAAAGCCTGCCGAGGACGGGACGGGGACAGCGGCTACGTCAGGTCGCGCAGGAACGATGCGACCACCCCTCCCAGACGCTCGGGCTGGTCGAATGGAAGGCCGTGGGCGGCGTCTCGCACCTGTTCGATGAGTATGCGCGAATTGATGCCGCGCAGCTCCGTTGCCATCTCGAGCGTGACCACGGGACTATCGCCGATGACCAGCAACGTCGGAACATCGATCGCGCGCACCACCTCGCGATACGGGGGGTTGGGCGGCGTGAGCACGTCGAATGCGCTCAGACAGGTTTTCAGTCTGGCTTCGGCCTGGAGCTCAACCAGTTCGAGCGAGCGATGGGGGCTCCGGGCTCGAGCCCGCGCAACGAGCTCAGACCTCTGAAGCCCGAGGGCCTGTCGGTGTTGTTCGGCGACGTCGCTCGAATGAACCTCGCGCTGGCGCTCGGGGCTCAAGAACGTCGGGTCGACCAGGACGAGGGCACGGAGCTGCCATGCTAGCCATTTCGCGACCACGGCAGCGGTCATGCCGCCCATTGAGTGGCCGACCAGAACCGGACGCGAGAGCCCGAGCCCACCGAGCAGGCCCACGACGTCGCTCGCGAGATCGTCGTACCGACAGCCGTGATGTGGCGCGCTCGAATCGCCGTGGCCTCTTGCGTCAGGCATGATGACATCGAAGTCATTCTCGAGAGCACGCGCCACGGGAGTCCAGCAGGCGCCGCTCCCCATCAGGCCGTGGAGCATGACAACCGGAGGTTTGTCACCACCGGTTCGCAGGTAGTGGACCTCGATCCCGTTCGCTTCGCAGACTCCGCTGCTCCAGGCCGGCATCAACACGCTACTCCGAGAAGCTCGGTGGTATCCGAGTCCCGTGTCCTTCCTTCATGACATTTCTAGCGCCTGACCGCCTCACTGCACCAGCTCGAAGAAGTCGTATGTGAGCGTGACCGACTCGATGACGTTCTCGTCGGCCTCGTTGTCCCAGTCGCCGGCGACGACTCGAACTGTACGGAGCGAAGCGGAGTATCCGTGAGAGCGACGGAGCAACGCGGAGTCAACTTCACCGGCCAGGCACGCGAGAGCGACCAGCGGCGCAGGGTGGTGCCGTCCCGCATTCGGCGTCCATGAGCCATTCTTAACAGGGGTAGACCTCTCTTGTCCGCGGCGCAGACGCGCGGCGGCGGGCGGCGGGAACGTCGGCGCCGCTCGAAAGCCCAGCCGGAACCCAATGAAATCGGCCTCGATCGCCTCGGCACGGAGGTTGCTTCTGTGCGGCGCTCGAGGAGGTGTCGCTTGCATTCGAGCGTGATGAGCGCAGCGCTCGCGGGCGTGGCCGCGGATCCGGTGCGGGTCGAGGTCGACCTGGCCCTCGGCCTGCCGGCGTTCGCGGTCGTCGGGCTGCCCGAGGGCGCGGTCAAGGAGGCCAAGGTCCGCGTGCTCGCCGCGCTCGCCAACTGCGGCTACGCCATCCCGCCCCGCAAGATCACGGTCAACCTGGCGCCCGCCGATCTGCGCAAGTCCGGCTCGGCCTTCGACCTCGCCATCGCGCTCGGAGTGCTGTCCGGGCTCGGCCTGTTCGAGGCGCGGCGCCTCGAGAAGACCATGATCATCGGCGAGCTCGGGCTCGACGGGTGGTGCCGTCCCGTGCCGGGCGCGCTCCCCTACGCCATGCTCGCGAGGCGCGCGGGCTGCGAGTCGGTCATCATCGCCGCGGGCAACGCGAGCGAGGCGGCCGTGGTGGACGGCATCGCGGTGCTGCCCGTGCAGGACCTGCCGGCCGCGGTCATGCAGCTCACCGGCGAGCGCGGCATCCCGCCGCACCCCCGTACGCGGATGCCGGTGTCGGACCCGTGCTGCGACCTCGACATGGCCGAGGTGCGCGGCCAGGATCACGCCAAGCGCGCGCTCGAGGTGGCCGCGGCCGGCGCGCACAACCTCGTCATGATCGGCCCGCCCGGCTCGGGCAAGACCATGCTCGCGCGCAGGCTGGCCACCATCCTGCCGCCGCTCACCTTCGAGGAGATGCTCGAGGTGTCGGCCGCCCACTCGGTGCTGGGGCTGACGAGCGCGACGCGCCCGCTCGTGACGGCCCGTCCCTTTCGCTCGCCGCACCACACGGTGTCCGACGCGGGCCTCGTCGGCGGCTGCAACCCGCCGCGGCCGGGCGAGGTGTCGCTCGCGCACAACGGGGTCCTGTTCCTCGACGAGCTGCCCGAGTTCAAGCCGCACGTGCTCGAGGTGCTGCGCGAGCCGCTCGAGGAGGGCGCCATCACCATCTCGCGCGCGGGCGGGCAGACCACGTTCCCGGCCGCGTTCACGCTCGTGGCCAGCATGAACCCGTGCCCGTGCGGCTGGTTCGGCGCGCCGGAGCGGCCGTGCGTGTGCTCGGCCGAGCGGGTCGAGCGATACAGGTCGCGCATCTCCGGACCCCTGCTCGACCGGATCGATCTGCACGTGGACGTGCCGGCCGTGCCGGTGCGCGATCTGACCGCGCGTCCGCCGGGCGAGACCTCGGCCGTCATCCGCGCCCGCGTCCTCGCCGCGCGCGAGGTGCAAAAGGAGCGCTTCAAGGGCACGTCCACGCGGGCCAACGGCCAGATGACGCTCCGGCAGATCGAGCGGCACTCGGCCCTCGACGACCGGGGCAGGGCGCTCATCGAACGGGCCATCGAGCGGCTCGGGCTCTCGGCCCGGGCCTACGCGCGCATCCTCAAGGTGGCGCGCACCATCGCGGATCTGGCCGGCGAGGACGCGGTCACACCCGCGCACGTGGCCGAGGCCATCGGGTACCGGACGCTCGACAGGAAGCAGTCGTGACGCGGGCGGCGCGAGGCGCCGGCCCCCCTCAACAAAAAGGAGAAGCACGCACATGAAGCTCAAGGACAAGCTCAAGGCGGTCAGCGACGCGGTCGCGCACATCGAGAAGCAGTTCGGCGAGGGCGCGGTCATGTTCCTCGGCAGCGCGCCGGCCGGACGGCAGATCCCGTCCATCCCATCGGGCTCGGTGGGGCTCGACGTCGCGCTCGGCGTGGGCGGGTACCCGCGCGGGCGGGTCATCGAGATCTATGGGCCCGAGTCCTCGGGAAAGACCACGCTCACCTTGCACGCCATCGCCGAGGTGCAGAAGGCGGGCGGGGTGGCGGCCTTCGTGGACGCGGAGCACGCGCTCGACGTGTTCTATGCCAAGAAGCTCGGAGTGGACACCGAGCGGCTGCTCGTGGCCCAGCCCGATCACGGCGAGCAGGCGCTCGAGATCACGGACACGCTCATCCACTCGGGCGGCGTGGACCTCGTGGTGATCGACTCGGTGGCGGCGCTCACGCCCAAGGCCGAGCTCGAGGGCGAGATGGGCGACCAGCACATGGGGCTCCAGGCCCGCATGATGAGCCAGGCCATGCGCAAGCTCACGGGCGTCACGCACCGCACGGGCAGCACCATCATCTTCATCAACCAGATCCGCCAGAAGATCGGCGTGCAGTACGGCAGCGGAGAGACGACCACCGGCGGCAACGCGCTCAAGTTCTACGCCTCGGTGCGCGTCGACGTGCGCAGGCTCGGGCACGTCAAGGACGGCGAGCAGTCCGTGGGCGCCAAGACGCGCGCCAAGGTGGTCAAGAACAAGATGGCGCCGCCGTTCCGTCAGGCCGAGTTCGAGATCCGCTACGGCGAGGGCATCTCGCGCACGTCCGAGATCCTGGATCTGGCCGTGGCGCGCGGCATCGTGGCCAAGTCCGGCGCGACGTTCTCCATCGACGGCGAGCGCCTCGCCCACGGCCGCGAGAAGGTCCTCGCGCACCTGAAGGAGCACCCGGAGGTGGAGGCGAGCCTGGCCGCGCGCATCCTCACCGCGCCCGTGACCGACGACCTCCCGCCCGCCTGCGACGCGGCGCCGGAGCCCGAAACCGAGGTCGAGGGCGAGGGCGACAAGGCGGCGTAGAAACTCAGGGCATGGGGCCGGCCTTCCAGCCCAGGCGCGCCTCTACGATGCGCACGAGCTCGGCGGCGATCTTGCGGTGCGTGATCAGGTTGGGGTGGAACTGGCAGCCGACGCCGTCCGCGGGGTCGAACCAAACGTCGAGCAGGGCGAGGCGCGCGTCGCCCGCTCGGCCGCGTTCGAGGATGACCGAGTCGATGACGTCCTTGACCGCGGTGCGCCACATGCGCCCCGGTTCGTCGAAAAGCAGAGGGCCGATCGCCAGCACGAGGAGCGCCCGCGGGTGGCGCGCACGCAGGACGCCCACGAAGCCGTCGTACGCCGCCTCGAACTCCTTTGCCGGGGCCTGTGAGCGGGCGAAGTCGTTTGTGCCGAGGTTCAACACCACCACGTCGGCGTCAAAGGGCGGGGCGTCGCGCGAGCCCGGATCGCCGGGCAGCGTGCGGCCGTAGATCACCGGCAGGGTCTCGGTGTCGGCCGGGTCGTCGTTGCGCAGCACGCCCTTGCCCTTCCACGCGATGACCTGCACATCCGCGCCGAGGGCGCGCGCCGCGAGCACGCCGTAGGTTCGCGTGGCGTCCTCGGTGGCGGTCGTGAAGGGGCAGCCCGGGGTCTTTCCATCGATGCCGAAGCCCGTACTGATCGAATCGCCCACGATCTCCATGCGCCGGGTCGGCGCCGGCCCGGGCGGCAGGGCCTTGGCGCCGGGATCGAGCACCACGCCGCGAAGGGCCACGGTGCCCACCTCGGGCTCGGTGCGCTTGTTCGCGACGATCTCATGGACGCCCTGCGCGAGCCCACGCGCGACCTCGTAGGTGCGCACGCCCGCGGCGAGCGGGAGCGGTGCAAGCTCGCGGCCGTCGATGGCAAGCGCCAGCCAGTCGGTCTCGGGCGTGTCATCCGGCAGGGGCGTGTCGCAAAGGACCAGCGCGACGGACGTGCCGGTGAAACGCAGTTCGAACGAGGTGGCCGGCCAGGAGAAGCGCAAGATCCGCGCATCCGAGCGGTCGAAGCGGCCCACTGTGCGGATGGCCGGGTCGGTCGGCAGGATCGTGACCGGCTCCGGAGCGAGCGGCGTCGCGGCCGGCGCAGGGCGGGCCGGGCCGTCGCAGCACGGAAACGCGAGAAGCGCGAGGACCATGGGGAGCCTCAGCATCCTCGTTCCATATCATCCACGCCCCGGTCGTGGATACCCCGGGACCTGCCGTGACCGGCGATCTCAAGCCGCAAACCGCGGTTGACGGGCGGCCCGCGATTGGCGAGCATCACGGCAACCATGCGCGCATTCGCGATACTCTTCCTCCTGCTCGGGTCCGCGGCGCTCGCGGGCGTCGCGCTCGCCGACGACGGGCCCGCGTCGCTGGCGTCAGCCGATGGAACAGTGGACGACAAGGTCGTGGCCGCGTTCCTGTCTCCGTCCGAGCTCGCCGGACGGATCTTCGCTCATGTGAGCGCGGGCGACGAGGCGGCCTTCTGCCTCGACTCGTCCCTGGCCGCGAGCGAGCCGTCCGCGACGCTGTACCCCGGGCGCGTGCGCTGGCCGCGCGTGGCCGGGCTCGAGCTCGTCGTGGCGCCCGAGGCGGTGAAGGTCGTCCCTGCTGCCGGCGGCGCCACGGACGCGGATCTCGACGGCGGGTTCGAGGTGCGCTGGCTGATCGCGCCTTTGGGGCAGCGCTTCACCCCCAGCCCGCGTTTCGAGGCCGAGGTGGTGGGCGCGGACGTGTTCGCGAAGCGCGACCGGCGCGTCCTGCTCACGTGGCGCGCGCAGCCGAAGCCGCCCGTGTGCGCGCCGCGCACCGACGAGGATCTCCCCGCCTGCGACCTGCCGGGGCTGTCCCGCGAGGCCAAGGCCGCGGCGCTCAGCCCGGACGGGACGCTCCTCGCCGTGGCCGTGGCGGGCCTGTGGCCGAGGCTCGAGATCTACGACGTGTCGGGCGAGCCGCGCCTCGCCTGGCGCGCGCTTTTCCCGGCGCGAAGCGGCGGCGTGATCGAGACGTCCTTCTCCGCGGACGGGACGTGGGTCGTGGCGCTCACGGGCAAGGCGCGGCTGCACAGGTTCGAGGCGCGCACCGGGGGAGGGCACCTTGCCTTCCCGTCGATCGGCAGGACCGCGCGGGCCCTGCCGCCTGGCCGCATCATGGCCGTGGCCGGCGACGAGGGCGAGGTGACCCTGTGGCGCCTCACGGACGGCACCGTGGCCTGGCGTTTGCCGGCGCGCAAGCTGCGCGGGCCCGTGGACAGGCTCGCGGCGAGCGGCGACGGGCGGCGCTTCGCCACCCTCGAGTACGACGCGGACCACACCGTGGTGCGCGTGTGGGAGGTCCGTAACCGCGCCATGTTGGCGCAGATCGACGTGGACCCGTACGCCGTGGCGGACATCGCGCTCGACGGGGACGGCCGACGGCTGTTCGTGTCGCACGCGCAAAAGGGGCTGCTCGCCGCGGGCGTGGACGCGAAGGTGCCGCCAGCGCCGTTCGGGAAGGACGCGGGGCGCGGCTGCACGGGAAGGCTGCAATGGGTGGCGGGCGCGCGCGCCGTCATGTGCGCGGTCAAGGGCGGCACCGTTTCGCTCGACGAGCAGGGGCGCGTGGTTTCGGAGCGAAGGTCGACCGTGCCGGCGAGCGAGCTGATCTTCGCCGCGGCCGCGAGCGGTCACGACCTGGCCGCCGTGGGCGGGGGACACCTGCTCCTGTGGCGGCCCTTTCACAAGGGGAAGGAAAAACCATGAGGATCGTCAAGCTGATCGCGGGTGCGATCTCCGGCGCGCTCGCCGCGGCGTGCGCCACGGGCGCGGCGCCCGTCGAAACCGTGTCCGCCAAGATTCAGGCCGGCGCGCTCATCGTGGACGTGCGCAGCCCGGGCGAGTATGCGGACGGTCACTACGACGGTGCGATCAACATCCCGGTCGACGAGCTCGACGCGCGTCTCGCCGAGCTCGGCCCCAAGGATCGGGCCGTCGTCGTGTACTGCCGCTCCGGCCACAGGAGCGCCAAGGCCAAGGCCAGGCTCGACGCCGCAGGCTTTACCGACGTGACCGACGGCGGCTGGCTCGGGCGCATGCCGCCACGCGCCAAGTGACGATGCCTTAGCCCTGCCGGTGCTGGATGGACTCGAGCGTGGCGACCATGTCCGGGTGGACCTCGGCCGCGTTGGCCTCGTCCGTGTCGATGTGCATCTCGAGCGTGAAGTCGGGGTGCACGCGCACGAGCACGTCGCCGTAGATGAGCGAGCGCTCGCCCGCGATCTTGACGCGCACCACGTCCTTGTCGCGCAGGCCGAAGGTGAGCGCGTCCTCGGGTGACATGTGGATGTGGCGCAGGGCGCAGATGGTGCCCTCGCGAAGCTCCACGCGGCCCGCGGGCCCCACGAGTACGAGCCCGGGCGAGCCCTTCACGTCGCCCGAGGCGCGGATGGGCGCGTCGATGCCCAGCTTGAACTCCTCGGTGCGCGAGATCTCCACCTGCGTGACGGGCCGCACGGGCCCGAGCACGCGCACCTTGTCCACGCGCCCCTTGGGCCCCACGAGGTCTACCGTCTCCGCGCATGCGAACTGGCCCGGCTGCGCAAGCTCGCTGCGGAACGTGAGCGTGCGCCCCGCGCCGAACAGGGCCTCCACGTGCTCCTGGCTGAGGTGCAGGTGGTGCGCGGAGACGCCGATGGGGATGGCCCGGTCGCGCCGCGCCTTCAAGATCTCTGTCACGCCCGCGCGCTTGAGCGCCCGCGCCGTCTCGGCCGCGATGGCGCCCTCCTCGTCCGTGGGCACCACCAGCACCTTGACGCGCGAGCCCTCGGCCGACACGAGCCTCGTCGCCGCGCCGCGCGCCCGGTTCAGACCCTCGTCGAGGGCGATCCCGAAGCAGCCGAGCCCCTGGCAGATGCGCGAGCGGACGCCGGCGCCGTTCTCGCCGATGCCGCCCGTGAACACGAGCGCGTCGAGCCCGCCCATGGCCGCGGTGTACGCGCCGATGTACTTGCGCGCGCGGTAGCAGAAGCTCGCGATGGCGAGCAGCGCGCCCGGATGGCCCGCGTCCGCCGCCTGCTCGAGCTCGCGCATGTCGCTCGAGAGGCCCGACAGGCCGAGCAGCCCGCTCTTCTTGTTGAGCATGGCGTCCACGTCCTTCTGCGTCATGCCCTGCCCGAGCAGGTGAAGGACGAGCCCGGGATCCACGTCGCCCGAGCGCGTGCCCATGACGAGCCCCTCGAGCGGCGTGAGCCCCATGGACGTGTCGACCGAGCGACCGTGGTTGACCGCGGTGATCGACGCGCCGTTGCCCAGGTGGCAGGTGATCATCTTGAGCTCGGCCCCGGGCCGGCCGAGGAAGTCGCCCGCGGCGCGCGAGACGTACTTGTGGCTCGTGCCGTGGAACCCGTAGCGCCGCAGCCGGTGTTTTTCGGCCACATCGCGCGGGATGGCGTAGCGGTAAGCGTGCTCCGGCATGGTCATGTGGAAGGCCGTGTCGAAGACCGCCACCTGCGGCAGGCCCGGCAGGAGCCGCTCGCACAGCTCGATGCCGAGCAGGTTGAGCGGGTTGTGCAGGGGCGCGAGCACCGCGCAGCTCCGAAGCTCCGCCTTGACCGCGTCGTCGATGACCGTGGCCTCGGTGAAGCGATCGCCGCCGTGCACCGTGCGGTGGCCCACGGCCGTGATGTCGGCCAGGCGCGTGACGGCGCCGTGCTCCTTGTGAACGAGCGCGTCGAGCACCGCCTTGAGCCCGGCCTCGTGGTCCTTGATGTCGAGGTCGCGTTCGATCCTGCCCGTTTTCCCCTCGTGCTTGTGCCGCGGAGTCCCGAGCCCGATGCGCTCCACGAGCCCGGACGCCCGCCGCTCGTCGCCCGCGAACAGGGCGTACTTGATGGACGAGCTGCCCATGTTGACCACGAGGACCGTCTCGCCCGCGCCGGACGACGCGCCGCGGGCCCGCGCCTGCGCCCGCGCCTGCTCCACCATGGCCTGTTCGTCCGGATCGTCGCCCCGCCGGGCGAGGCGCTCGGTGAGGAGCCTGGCCAGGCGGCGCGCGGCCTTGGGCGCAAGGCCCATCTCGCGCGTGAGCGCCTCCTGCGGGATGCGCACGATGCGCGACGGCGCGGCCGCGACCACGTCGGCCATGGCCGGCTCGCCGGTGAGCAGGCTCACCTCGCCGAAGATCTGACCCGGCTTGAGGCTCGCGGGCGGCTTGTCCGGGCTGAAGCGCACCTCCACCGCTCCGCTCACCACCACGCCCACCACGTCGACCGTCTGGCCGCGCGCGAGGATGAGCTCGCCCGAACTGTAATCGGCGAACACCGAGGCCGAGGCCAGCCGCTCGAGCGCCGCGGTCTCGAAGTCGGCGAAGACCTCGCACGAACGCAGAACGGAGAAGACGTCCATGTGCCCTCCTTGGGTCGCTTCGGACAGGCTCGATGTTCTCCCGCTTTTCGCCACGCGCGCAAGGCGAAAAAGCTCGCCGGACCACGGCGGCCCCGCAAGGCCCGCGGCACGCTCTTGCTTGCGGGGCAGGGCCGGCTGTGCTATCGGTTCGTCCCTTGCGAGGCTTCGCGAGAGCGGCGAAAGGGAAGTGCCATGAAGAAGACTCCGCTTGCCGAGGTGAAGGAGCGGTTCGGCTCCAAGGAGAACCTGGTCAAGGAGCTCAAGGAGCTCTTCGACAAGGGCGAGGTGTTCGAGAACAGGCTCAGCACCGACAAGGGGATCACCCACGTGTCCAACGAGAAGCTCCTCAAGCTGCACGGCGTGGCGACCGAGGTGAAGGAACGCTTCGGGACACGCGCCAAGCTCGTCGACGATCTGCTCAAGATCGAGAAGCGCGAGAAGGACGAGGGCCTGCGGGCGCGCTACGAGAAGTGGGGCCTGCCACGGCTCTTCGACCACTACAAGAGCGTGGCCAGGCGCGCGCGCTAGCGCCTGTCACGGCGCGCGAACCGCGATAGCGCCGCGGCCATGCCCTTTCCCTGCGATTTTGGGGCCCTCGCCGACGCGGTGGAGCGCTGCGTCGTCCCGGAGGTGCGCGGCAAGGTGACCGCAACGGGCGAGCTGTGGCTCGAGGCCGTCTTGCCAGGGGCGCGCGTGGGAGCGCAAGCGTTCGTGGAGCGCCGCGGCCTCGGATCCCTCGTCGCCGAGGTGGCCTGGTGCAACGGCTCGCTCGCGAGGCTCGTGCCCCTCGATCCCGGCGAGGGCGCAGCGGTCGGGGACACGGTGGTCCTGGGCCCGGCGGCGGGCGCGTTCCCGTGCGGGCCGGACCTGTTCGGTCGCGTGGTCGATCCGCTCGGCAGGCCGCTCGACGGCGGACCGGCGCTCGCGGGTGTCACGCCCTTTCCCCTCTGTCGAAAGGCCCCTGGGCCGCTCGCCCGCAGACCGGTCACCGAACAGCTCGTGACGGGCGTGCGCGCCATCGACGGGTGCCTGGCCATCGGAGTGGGCCAGCGCATCGGCCTGTTCGCGGGGCCGGGGCTGGGCAAGTCCACTCTGCTCGGCACCCTGGCGCGGGCGCGGCACGAGGGGCCGAGCGTGGTCTGCCTCGTGGGCGAGCGCGGCCGCGAGGTGGGCGAGTTCGTGGAGCGCATCCTCACGCGCGACGGGCTCGCGCGCTCGGTCGTGATCGTGGCCACCGCCGACTCCCCGCCCGCGCTGCGCGCCCGAGCCCTTTCGGCCGCAACGGCTTGCGCCGAGTGGTTCCGCGCCCGCGGCGAGCACGTCCTCCTGCTCGTCGACTCGCTGACGCGCGCGGCACGCGCCCGGCGCGATGTGGCCCTGGCCCTGGGCGAGCCGCCCGTGCGCGGCGGGTACCCGGCCTCCACGTTCTCCTTTCTGCCGGGGCTGCTCGAACGCGCCGGGTGCGACGGGCTCGGTTCGATCACCGGAGTCTACGCCGTGCTGACCGAGGGCGACGGCGACGACCCCCTGGCCGAGGAGGCCCGCTCCCTGCTCGACGGCCACATCGCCCTGTCGCAGAAGCTCGCGCGCACGGGCCGCTGGCCGGCCGTGGATCTCGTGCGCTCGGTGTCGCGCGTCATGGAGCGCGTCGTCCCCAAGGACCAGCTCGCGGCCGCGCGTGCCCTTGCCCGCATCCTCGGCGCCTACGAGGAGAACGAGGACCTGGTGCTGATGGGCGCCTACCGCCGCGGCGCGTCGCGCGACACGGATCTCGCCCTCGCGCGCAAGGACGCCATCGAGATCTTCCTGCGCCAGGGCACGCACG
This sequence comes from Deltaproteobacteria bacterium, assembly GCA_028713995.1. Classification (GTDB taxonomy): domain Bacteria; phylum Myxococcota_A; class Polyangia; order JAAYKL01; family JAAYKL01; genus JAQTNF01. The sequence continues at coordinate 19,142 of JAQTNF010000055.1, forward strand.
AGACCTCGTCGCTCGCGCAGACCCGCGAGCGGCTCGCGGCGCTCGTGGCCGGGGCGTGAAAAAATAGTGTGACTCTTTGACCTTCCCGCGGTGTTCCATACGGCGAGGGGTTGCGAGGTGACGAGGTGGCCGTGGACGTCGACGCGCTCTACCGGAGCCATGGGCCGATGGTGCTCAGGCGCTGCCGGCAGCTCCTCAAGGACGAGGAGGAGGCCGTGGATGCCATGCAGGACGTATTCGTGGGGATCGTGAGACGCGGCGAATCGCTCGACGTCACGGCCCCGTCGTCGCTCCTCTTCCGCGTCGCGACGAATGTCTGCCTGAACCGGCTGCGGACCCGCGCGCGGCATCCCGAGGATCCCGCGGGCGAGCTCCTTTCGAGGATCGCGGCCGCGGGCGATCCCGAAGGACGCTCGTCGGCCCGGTCGGTCCTCGACCGCATCTTCGGGCGCGAGCCCGAATCCACGCGCGTGATGGCCACCATGCATCTGCTCGACGGGATGACCTTCGAGGAGGTGGCCCGCGAGGTCGGCCTGTCGGTCTCGGGAGTGCGAAAGAGGCTCAAAGCGCTCACGGGGCGCGTGGCCGGGCTCGAGGGAGCATGACGATGAGCGGGAACACGACAAAGGTGCCCGACTGGCTGCTCGAGCGGGTCGCGCTCGGCGAGCTGCCTCTCCACGACATGAAGGACGCGCGGCGGCGGCTCCGGGAGGAGCCGGGAGGCGAGGCACGGCTCGAGACGCTCCGCGAGTCGGACCTCGAGATCCTCCGCACGTACCCCGCGGATGCCATGGTCGAGTCGATCCGCCGCAGGGTGAAGGCGGTTTCTGCCGAGGAGGGCTTCGAAAAGGCGAAGCGGCGCGGTCGCCTTGCGAAGGGGCTCCTCGTCGGGGCGCCGTTGGCCGTGGCGATCGCAGCGGCCGTGGTCTTCGTGGTCGCCTCTCCGGCGCTTCCACCCGCTCCCATGGGGGCCGGGCCCGAGGTCACGCGCGTCAAGGGGCTCGCGCCGCACCTGTTCGTCTATCGCAAGACCGCGAACGCGACCGAGCGGCTCGATCGCGGCGCCAAGGCCCGCGCCCGCGACCTCCTGCAGCTCAGCTACGTGGCGGCAGGGGCGAAGTACGGCGCGGTGCTCTCGGTGGACGGGCGCGGCGACGTCACGCTGCATTTCCCCGGGAGCCCCACGTCGTCCGCGGCCCTCTCGTCGCACGGCGAGACGCCGCTCGATCACGCGTATGAGCTCGACGACGCACCGGGGTTCGAGCGTTTCTTCTTCGTGACCTCGGAGCAGCCCTTCGACGTTGCGGCCGTGCTGGAGGAGGCCCGCGCGCTTGCCTCGTCGCGCGACAAGGTCCGTGTCGCGCCTCTTGACGTGACGGTCGGGCTCCGGCAGTCGTCGGTCGTCCTCGAGAAGGTGCAGCCGTGAGGCCCGCATGCGCCGTACGCGCGCTCGCAGCCGCCACGCTCGTTGCGGCGCTGAGCGCGTCCGCCGCGGACAAGGACGGGGCCGCGCTGCGCAGGTTCGCACTCGTTGCTGGCGCCAACGATGGGGGGCCCGGGCGCGTCAGGTTGCGCTATGCCACGTCGGATGCCGAGTCCGTGGCCCACATCCTCGTCGAGATGGGCGGCGTGTCACGCGCCGACCGCACGCTGCTCGCGGAACCTACAATCGAGGAGTTCCGCAAAGCGCTCGCGGGCCTGCGGCGCAAGCTCGTCGAGGCAAAGGGGAAGGGTGAGAGGACCGAGGCGATCATCTACTACTCGGGGCACTCGGACGAGGAGGGGCTGCTCTTCAAGGGAGAGCTCTACACGTACACGGAGCTGCGAGAGGCTGTGAAAGGGCTGCCTGCTGACGTGCGCATCGCCATCCTGGACTCGTGCGCGTCGGGTGCGCTCACCCGCTCCAAGGGCGGCGTCAAGCGGCCGGCGTTCCTTGTGGACAGCTCGTCGAAGGTGGAGGGCCACGCATTCCTCACGTCGAGCTCGGTGAGCGAGGCGGCCCAGGAGTCGGACATGGTGGGGGGCTCGTTCTTCACCCACTACCTGGTCTCCGGGCTGCGCGGCGCTGCGGACACCTCCCGGGATGGCCGCGTGACGCTGTCCGAGGCTTATGGGTTCGCGTTCAACGAGACGCTCGCGCGCACCGAGAAGACCATGGCCGGGGCCCAGCACCCCAACTACGACTTCCAGCTCGCAGGCAGCGGCGACGTGGTGCTGACCGACCTGCGCGGCACGTCCGCCGGCCTCGTCATCCCCAAGGGCATGCAGGGCCGGTTCTTCATCCGCGACGCGCAAGGCAGGCTCGTGGCCGAGCTCACGAAGCCCGCCGACAGGGAGATCGAGATCGGGCTTGAGCCGGGCAAGTACGTGGTGACCGTGGCGCGCGGGAAGCAGTACCTCGAGGCCGGCGTCGCCCTGAGCGACGGGACGCGCAAAATGCTCGCCGAGGGCGACTTCGCGGGGGTGAAGCGCGAGGCGGCCGTGGCTCGCGGGGACGTGCAGCCCAGGGACGAGGGCGACATCGAGCGCGTGCACTTCCGCCTCTCGGCCGTGCCCGCCTGGAGCACGAACGGCTTCGGCAGCGACGCGGACGACGTGCTCGTCAATGCCCAGTTCTCGGCGCTCGGCGGGCGCAGTACGGGCATTCGCGGGGTCGAGGCTGGCGGCGTGTTCAACCTCGTCGATGAGGACGTGAGGGGAGTCTCGGTCGCCGGCGTCTTCGACAAGATCGACGGCAATCTGAGAGGCGCCGGGGGCGCCGGTGTCTTCCACCTGCTGGGCGGCGACCTGACGGGCGCGCAGGGCGCCGGCATCTTCGGCATCGTCCGGGGCAACGTGAGCGGCGTGCAAGGGGCGGGCATCTTCAACATCGCGGGCGGCCACGTATACGGGGCGCAAGGGGCCGGAATCTTCAACATGGCGGGCGGCAGCGTGACCGGTGCAGAGGTGGGCGGTATCTTCAACCTCAACTACGGCCATGTCACAGGTATCGAGGTGGGCGGCATCTTCAATATCTCCGGCGGCCACATCTCAGGGGGGGAGGTGGGCGGCATCTTCAACGTGGCGGGCGAGGGCGTGAGCGGCGTACAGGTGGCTGGCATCTTCAACGCCGCAGGACAGCAGTCGCGGGGCCTGCAGCTCGCGGGCATCTACAACCAGGCCGACGATTTCTCGGGGTTGCAACTCGCGGGCATCGCGAACGTGGCGACCGGGAGGATGCACGGCGTCCAGCTCGGGCTCGTCAACGTCGCCGAGGACTCGGACGCGCCCATCGGCCTCGTCAACATCATCGAGAAGGGCATGCTCCACCTGGATCTCTTCGCGAGCGAGACCTTCCCCTTGAGCTACGAGCTGCGCACAGGTGGGCGATACCTGTACAGCGTCCTCTCCGTGAGCGTTGCGCCGCAGAGTGCGCCCGTGCGCTGGGCCTGCGGGGCCGGTCTTGGCGGCCAGGTGCCTTTCGATCCGTTCTTCCTGAACGTGGACCTCGTCTACAACCACGTGCAGTACGGGCTCGAGTGGAACGACGTCGACTTCATGCCGCAGGCGCGGCTGTGGTTCGGGTGGGAGTTTGCACGCCACATGGCCCTGTTCGTAGGCGCCTCGTACAACCTCTTCGTGACCGACAAGGATGGGCGTGGCGATCTCGCACCGTGGACCGTGCGCGAACGAAAGGTCGACGGCTACGAGGTCCGCGAGTGGCCGGGCGTCTTCGGCGGCATCCAGCTCTGAGCGGCTGCGAGCGCGGCGGTGTGCTGCTCACGGCCGACCGGCGCGAGGATCTCGTCGCCAAGGCGCGCGAGCACATGCAGGCAAAGTGAGCTCCTTCAAATTGAACAAGATCCCATTTCGTTTTGATTGACTCAACGGCCTTCGGGCATCAAGGGGAGACGCAACCACCTGAAAGCACACCGCTAATAACGTGGCACGAAAGCTGTGGGGGGACAGATCGGCCTTCGGCCCCGGCGCTCGTCGGCGCAAACGTCCCGGCCGAGGCCAAGAGCGGGATGTACGATCGGATGCAGGACAAAGCGGCAAAGGGACCGCCTTGGAAAAGGCTCGACGGAAACGCTCTGATGCGAGCCATGCACCTCTGTCCATCTGGAAGAGGGGTCAAAGCTGCCCGATTGACAATTGTGGCGGCGAATTCAGCAGCGGTATTTCAGCGTTTCTCAGGCATCCGCGAGAACCATCGAGCCTGGTCCCGGCAATGCTTGAATTGTCAAATGGGCAGGTTTGACCCCATTCCACAGCGGTCCTTCCCGTAAAAGCGCGCGTCGCGGTGACGCTTCGGACGACCCGCGGTGTTCCAATCAAGGAGCGCTGGCTGCCGGGGCTCGATCGGACTGGCAGGCCGGTCGACACGGTCATCACGTACGCGTTCAGGTTCGTGCTCGACGGGTGAAAGAGATGAGACTCTCGACAACCGGCCTGGCCCTCCTCCTGGGCGTGCTCGCAGCGCGAGGCGCTTCGGCCGAGGACAGCGCGCCGGCAGTGCTCGTTCCTCCCAGGATCGTGTCGTTCGTGCGGGCCGAGTACCCGACCGAGGCTTTCGCCGCCGGGGTGGAAGCCGACGTGCTGACGCAGATCGACGTGGACGAGCACGGCCTCGTCACCGCGGTCGAGGTGCTCGAGCCGGCAGGACACGGGTTCGACGAGGCGGCCATGGCCGCGATCTCGCAGTTCGTGTTCGAGCCTGCCACGCGCGACGGCAAGCCCATCCCATCCCGTATCGTGTACCGCTACCGCTTCTTCGCGCAGGAGATGGCCAAGCCCGGCGCTGCGGACGCGGGCCCGGACGCGGGCGACGAGCCAGACGCCGGTGCTGCGGAAGAGAACGAGGCATGGGCGGACGCCGGAGCCGAGGCGCGAGGGGCCGAAGGAGACGGGCTGTTCGAGACGGTGGTGCGCGGCCGCAGGCCGCCCCGGGAGGTCACGCGCCGCGAGATCACGGCGAGAGAGATCACGCGCATCCCGGGCACGGGCGGCGACGCGTTGCGGGCCGTCCAGAACATGCCCGGCACGGCCCGCGCGGCCTTCGGCTCGGGCGACATCATCGTGCGCGGCAGCGCGCCGCAGGACTCGCAGATCTTCTTCGATTCCATGCCCGTGCCCCAGCTCTACCACTTCGGCGGCCTGACCTCGGTGGTCAACTCCGACCTGCTCGAGCGCATCGACTTCTACCCGGGCAACTACTCCGTGCGTTACGGCAACGCCACGGGAGGGGTCGTGGACGTGACGCCGAGGGCGCCCAAGACCGACCGGCTGCACGCCTACGTCGACGCGGACGTGTGGGACGCGACCGCCCTCGCCGAGACCCCCATCGGCAAGGACTGGTCCGTGGCCGCCTCGGTACGGCGCAGCTACATCGACGCCATCCTGAGCGCGGGCGACTTCTTCGACGACCTGCGTTTCACAGTGGCGCCGCGCTACTACGACTACCAGGTCATCGCAGACTACCACCCGAGCGCGGACGACAACCTGCGGCTCTTCGTATTCGGCTCGGACGATAAGATGGTCATGAGCTTCGACGCGGCGGACGACAACCCGAACATGACCGGCGACATGAGCATGCACAACGGCTTCCACCAGCTCCAGGTCCGGTACGACCACAGGTTCTCGAAGGCGCTCTTGAACCAGGCCAACATCGCCTTCGGGTACTGGAAATACGACGGGGCATACGTGGGGCTGGTCGAGGAGAGCTACGACGTGCTGCCGCTCAACGTGCGTGACGAGCTGATGTGGGATCCGGGCCGGATCTTCGTCCTGCGCACGGGCGTCGACTCGACGGTCTGGTGGGGCCGGGCCAAGGACCGCGTGCCGGCGGACTACGGCCTGGAGGGAGAGCAGGAGAGCCCTCTCACGGGCAAGAGCGAGTTCATCGAGTTCGAGTCGCGGGCCACGGTGGTGCGGCCCGGATGGTACGCGGAGCTCGAGCTCACCGCCGTACCCGACCTGAGGGTGATCTACGGCCTGCGCATCGACTACCACAACTACATCGTCCGGCTCGGCGTGGACCCCCGCGTGGCCGTGCGGTACCAGCTCTTCGAGCACACCACCTTGAAGGCTGGGATCGGCCTGTTCCACCAGTCGCCGGACATCCCCGAGATGTCCAAGGCGTATGGCAACCCGGACCTCGAGCTCATCTCGGCCGTGCACTACGGCCTGGGCGTCGAGCAGGAGCTGTTCGGCGCGCTCACCGTCGACGTGGAGGGCTTCTACAAGGACCTGCGCAACCTGGTCACGTCCTCGGACGCCATGGTCGTGCGGGACGGGCAGACGGTGCCCGAGCGGTTCGACAATGATGGGTCGGGCCGTGTCTACGGGATGGAGGTGGAGGTGAAGGCCACGCCCAATGACCGCTTCTTCGGGTGGATCGCGTACACGCTCATGAGGAGCGAGCGCAGGGACGGTCCGGGTGAGCCCCTGCGGCTGTTCGACTACGACCAGACCCACGTCCTCACGGTGGTGGGCAGCGTGAAGATCGGCTGGGGCGTGGAGGCGGGTCTGCGCTTCCGCCTGGCGAGCGGCAACCCGGACACGCCGGTGACGGGCGCCATCTACGACGGGGACTCGGATCTCTATGTCCCCTCGTACGGCAGGACCAACTCCACGCGCATGCCGCTCTTCCACCAGCTCGACCTGCGCGTCGACAAGCGCTGGCAGTGGGATTACCTCGCGCTCGCGGTCTATCTCGACGTGCAGAACGTCTACAACCGGAAGAACCCCGAGGGGGACATGTATAACTACGACTACACCGAGAAGCAGTATTTCTACGGGTTGCCCATCATCCCCAGCCTGGGGCTCAAGGTGGAGTACTGACCATGGAGAAGCTCGCCGCGATCCTGGGCCTGCTCCTCGTCGCCGGGTGTGCGGGGGAGATGGACAAGCAGAGCGAGGTCGAGAAGCTGCGCATCCTGGCGTTGAGCGCGGATCCGCCCGAGATCCAGCCCGGCGAGGGCGCCACGTTCCGCGCGCTGTGGGCCGATCCCGAGGGCAAGGGCCGCGACGTGACTTTCGCCTGGATGGCGTGCGCCGGGCCGTTCGAGCCGGGCGCCATGTGCGAGCCGGCCATGCCGCCCGTGGTGCGATCCGCATCCGAAGGCGGGGATGCGTTCGTGGTTCCGGTCGCGCCCGCGCTCGATCCGACGGTGATGCTCGTCGTCCGCGCGGGCGGCGAGACCGTTACGGCCATGAAGAGGGTGACGGTCTCGCGCTCGGGCACGCCCAACCACAACCCCGGGATCGAGAAGCTGGTGCTGAACGGCAAGGCGCTCGAGCCGGCGGACGACGGGGGCGTCGCCACCGTAAAATGCACGGCCGATGACGGATGCCCGGACGCCGAGGTCCAAGTGTTCCTCACCAAGGAGAGCTTCGAGACCTACGAGACGCAGGGGCTCGGAGGCGTGGAGATGAAGACGGATCAGCTCTACGTCTCGTGGTTCGTGGTGGGCGGCGAGGCGGACAAGACCCGCACGGGCGCCGGCGAGCCTGGAGAGCCGCTCAAGATGACCTGGTCTTTGCCCGAAGAGGGCGGCGAACTCACGCTCTACGTCGTGGCGCACGACACGCGCGGGGGCGTGAGCTGGAAGCGATACGCCGTGAAGGCGGCTGCGGCCCGCTGATCGCGCCCCCCCGGAAAGATGGAGCGTGAGGAGCAACTCTTGACATGCATGTGCATGCAGATTATATTCCAGATATGAGAACGACAATCGACGTGAAGGACGAACAGCGCGCCAAGCTGCTGCAGCTCGCGGCCCGACGCGGTGTGAAGGGCTTCTCGGCGCTCGTGCAGGAGGCCCTGGACGAGTACCTCGAACGGACGGAGGACAGGGCCGACCGCATCGAGGCCGCCCTTGCCGCGCAAGGAGCCCTGAAAGGCAAGGACGCGGACGAGCTGGCCGAGACGTGCCGGGCTCTTCGCAGGAGCTGGCGATGATCGTGGCGGACACCGACGTCCTCATCGACTTCCTGCGCGGCGAAGGACCGCACGTGAAGCGGGTCGCCCTCGAGCTCGAGCACGGCCTCGCGACGACCGTCGTGACGGCGTTCGAGCTCTGGTCCGGCAGCGTGGGGTCTTCGCGGAGGGAGAAGGCGGTCGGAACGCTCCTCGAAGCGATGACGGTTCTTCCGCTGGAGGCCGAGGACGCGCGGCGCGCGGCCGACGTCCGGCGGCACCTTGAGCGCGAAGGTCGATCAATCGGCATGGCGGACTCGCTCATCGCCGGGATCTGCGTGCGCCGCAGGGCCGTCCTCATCACCCGCAACCGCTCCCACTTCGAGCGCGTGCCGGAGCTCAAGCTGTCGATGGCCAAGGACTGAAGTTACGGCTTCGTCCTCGACTCGATGCCGTGCTTGCGGATGAGGCGCTCGAGGTGCTTGCGATCGATGCCCGACTCGCGGGCCGCGGCCGAGACGTTGCCCGAGGTTCGCGCGAGGATCTGCTCGATGTAGGCCCGCTCGAACGCCACCACGAGGTCGTTCTTGACCTCCTTGAACGGCCGCGAGGCGTCGACGTTTCCCACGCGCCCCTTGCCGGCGTCGAGGTCGGCCTCGTCATCCTCGTCGTCCCTGTCGGATGGGGCGGCCATGGAGCCGCCGCGGGCCAAAATCACGGCACGCTCCACCGCGTTGCGCAGCTCGCGCACGTTGCCGCGCCACTCGAGCTGCGTCAGCCGCGTGAGGAGCTCGTCCGGCAGGGAAGAGACGCCCTGCGGCGCGAGGAAGTGGCGCACGAACAGGGGGATGTCGTCCCTGTGCTCGCGCAGCGGCGGCATGGCGATCTTGAACACGTTCAGGCGGTAGTAGAGGTCCTCGCGGAAGCGGCCGTGCCGGACCTCGGCCTCCAGGCTGCGGTTGGTGGCGGCCACGAACCTCACGTCGACCGCGACCGGATCCGCGCTGCCCACGCGGCGCACGGCGCGCGACTCGAGCGCGCGCAGGAGCTTGGGCTGCAAGGCGAGGGGGAGCTCGCCCACCTCGTCGAAGAAGAGCGTGCCGCGGTCGGCCAGCTCGAAGGCGCCCGGCCGGTCGCGATCCGCGCCGGTGAACGCGCCCCGCACGTGACCGAACAGCTCGGACTCGATGAGCGTGGGCGGGATGGCGCCGCAGTCCACCACGTGGAACGCCGCCTTGGCGCGGGCCGAGTGGGAGTGCACCGCGCGCGCCGCGAGCTCCTTGCCCGTGCCGGTCTCGCCCTCGATGAGCACGGTCGCGTCCACCTCGCAGGCGCGCTCGAGCAGGGCGTACACCTGGCGCATGGCCGCCGAAGATCCGATCAGCTCGCCGAAGCGTTGCCTTCGCGAAAGCGGCAGGGGGAAGCGCTCGACCGTGGCCCGCAGGTCCACGCGCGTCTCGCCCAGCACCAGGGTGGATCCGACCGGGACCACGGCCTCGGAGATCCGGCAGCCGCCC
>JAQTNF010000056.1 GCA_028713995.1 Deltaproteobacteria bacterium
TCACAGGCGCGATCAACGACCGGCCTGTCTCCAAACGCTATCGGCTCGTCCAGCCACGACGGACTTTTCCGACCGCCGCCCGATGCGTCCGGGAGAGAAGTCGGTGTCTATGAGCCACAATGGGGGGGTCTATGAGCCACAATGGGGCCACAATGGGGGCCACAATGGGGGGAATGGATCAACCTCTCACAGCGCTGCCCGAATCGGTCGATCTCCGGGATGCGAAGTGATCTGCTGATCGTGTGAGATCGCTGTCTGATTAGCTTTGACGGGCATTTTCTCTCCTGGCGAGATGGAGCCAGGAGGTGCGAGATGCCTGCTCCAATCGCGGTGGAGTTGCGCAAGGTCGCCTGCAGGTTGGCCTTGTGCGGCAAGTTCACGCAGGACGAGGTTGTGGATCTCCTCGAGGGCTACGGCAGCACGGCTTCGCTGCGGCGCTGGCTGAAACAGATGCGCGAGGAGGGATCGCTCGAGCCGAAACGCAGCAAGACGGGCCGGGCTCCGCTCATCGACGAAGAAGGTCTGGTCGTCATGCGCGGGCTCGTGGAGGAGGAGCCGGATCGGACGATCGCCGAGCTGGCCGCGGTCTACGAGCAGCGCAGCGGGGTCAAGGTGTCGACCTCGACCGTCAGCCGAGCCCTGGCCATTCTGGGGCTGACGCGAAAAAAAAACTCTTCGCGCGTCCGAACGGGACGAGGAGCGCATCGCGAGATTGAGAGAGATCTACGCTGAGTGGCAACGCGGCATCGATTCGCACCGCCTGGTCTTCCTCGACGAGTCCGGCTCGACCCTCGCGATGACCCGGGAATACGCCCGCAGCCCTCGTGGCGAGCGCGCCGACGACAAGGTGCCGCGCAACCGGGGAACCGTCATCACGATGCTCGGGGCGCTGACGTGCGAAGGCATGAAGGCGATGATGACCGTCGAAGGGGCGACGACGACGGAGGTCTTCGAAACCTACGTGAAGTGCGTGCTGCTCCCGAGCCTGGATCCCGGCGACGTCGTGGTGCTGGACAACCTGGGAGCGCATCGCGCCGGGAGCGTGCGCCATCTCTTCCGCGAGGCTGGCGTGCGGCTGAAGTATCTGCCGCCGTACTCGCCGGACCTGAATCCGATCGAGATGGCGTGGGCAAAGCTGAAGCAATACCTGAAGGAGGCCAAGGCACGGACGCACGATGCGCTATGCGAGGCCACCCGAGTGGGGATGGAAACGATCTCTTCGAGCGATGCCGAGAACTGGCTCAGGCATTGCGGCTACGCTCTCGCTCAATGAACACGGGCAGCGCTGTCACTTCGCATCGCAAAGGCGAAACGTTAGGCCAATTGACTCGCATTTTGTGCTCGAGAACTTTGCACTGGCCAGATGACAGGAAACACCCATGATTTTTTTTCACAGGCACGACCAAACGGGAGGATCATCCTCGGGGTGGGGGCAAGTCCTTTTTCGAATCCGTTCAGACCACCGGAATGGTTTCGCAGCCGAACGTGGCGGTCACGAGCTTGCAGTCGCCGTCCTTGAGCTTCTGGCACATCCCGTTGCAGAACTTGACCTTGTCGCTGTTCACCCAGTCCCAGCCGCTGCCCTTGGCGCAACCTTTGTCGAGGCCGATGACGTTGGCCGGGCTGCTCGGCTCCGACGCGTCCTGCTTGCAGTAGAAATTGACGAGGGCCTGGTCCTTGGACGTGCCGTCCGGCAGCTTGGTCCAATCGATGTCGAACTCGCAGCTCACCACCTCGCCCGTGATGTTCTTCAGCGCGGTGGCGAGCGCCGCCGCATCGCTGGCCGGGTAGTACTGGTTCGTGCCGCCCTCGCTCGCGATCTGGTTCATGACGTTCTGCCAGTCCACACTCCCGCCCACGCCGATGACGTACACAGGGTAGCCGGCAGCGTTCAGCGCGGCAGCCGCGTCGTAGGCCGACTGGTCGTCGAGGCAGTTCTCGCCGTCCGTGCCGCAGTCCGTGCTGGTGCACGTGCACGTGGAAGGATCGAGCGACGCGTTGCAGTTCGGCGCGCCGTCCGTGGCGAGGAGGACGTAGCGCGCGTGCTTGTCGGTCAGTCCCTTGAGGTAGGTCCGGGCATTGTTCAGTGTTTTGGCCTGGGGCGTGCCGCCGCAGGTTCCCACTCCGCCCAGGCCCAGGGCCTTGGAGATCTTCGAGACCGCGTCGGGATCGCCGACGGCGACGTAAGCGCCCTTGGACGCCGAGCACTGGGTGAGCGGGTTGGACAATACGCAGGCCGGATACGCCGGGAAGAGCATGAGGCCGAAATTGATCTGGCCGGACATCTGGCTCGTGACTTTTTTCAGGGCGTTTCCCATGGTCTGCCAGAGGGTGGGGAGCCCTTCCATCATGCTGTTCGATCGATCGAGCACGATGAGCATGTCCACCACGGTCCCTGAGATCTCGAAGTTGCTCTCCGCGCATTCGGTGCCTGTGTCCGCGTCGCTGTCGGAGTCCGCGTCGCTGTCGGAGTCGGAGTCGCCGTCGGAGTCGGAGTCACTGTCGGAGTCGGAGTCGCCGTCGGAGTCGGAGTCGCCGTCGGAGTCGGAGTCCGAGTCGCCATCGGAGTCGGAATCCCCATCGGAATCCCCGTCGGCGTCGTTGTCTCCATCTCCATCCCCGTCCACGTCCGCGCCCGTTCCGTTTCCCCCGCCGACGTTGGTCGAGCCCGAGCCCGTCTCGCAGCCGACGCTCATCCACATGAGGGCTGCCACACAGGCGATGGCTGATTGAATCGTGATTTTCATGGGCTCCTCCCTGACGCTTGCGCGCATCGGTTTCAGGTGACCGGGATGGTGTCACAGCCGAACGTGGCCGTCACCAGCTTGCAGCCGCCGTCCTTGAGCTTCTGGCACATCCCGTCGCAGAACTTGACCTTGTCGCCGTTCACCCAATCCCAGCCGTTGCCCTTGGCGCAGGTCTTGTCGAGGCCGATGACGTTGGCCGTGCCGCCCGGCTCGGTCTTGTCCTGCTTGCAATAGAAGTTGACGAGGTCCTGGTCCTTGGACGTGCCGTCGGGCAGCTTGGTCCAGTCGATGTCGAACTCGCAGCTCACCACCTCGCCCGTGATCTGCTGCATCGCCTGCGCGAGCGCCGCCGCGTCCTTGGCCGGGAAGTACTGGTTCGTGCCGCCCGCGCTCGCGATGTTGTTCATGACCTGCTGCCAGTCCGCGCTCCCGCCCACGCCGATGACGTAGACCGGGTAGCCGGCCGCGGCCAGGGCCCCGGCCGCGTCGTAGGCCGACTGGTCGTCGAGGCAGCTCTCGTTGTTCCCGTTGCAGTTGGACGTCGTGCACGGGCACGTGGCGCCGTCCAGCGACGCGTTGCAGTTGGGCGCACCGTCCGTGGCAAGGAGCACGTAGCGCGCGTGCTGATCGTTCACATTCTTGAGGTAGGTCAGGGCATTGACCAGCGTCTTGGCCTGGGGCGTGCCGCCGCAGGTGCCGACCCCTCCCGCGGTCACGGCCGTGGCGATCTTCTGCACGGCATCCGGATCGCCCACCGTGATGTAGGCGGTGTTCGGCACCATGCACTGGTTCACGGGCAGGAGGGGCTTGCATTGCGGATACGCCGGGAAGAGCATGAGGCCGAAGTTGATCTGGCCGGACATCTGGCCCGTGATCTTCGTAAGGGCGTTGCCCATGGTCTTCCACAAGGTGGGGAGCCCGTCCGACATGCTGCCCGACCGATCGAGCACAATGAGCATGTCCACCACGGTCCCTGAGATCTCGAAGTTGCTCTCCGCGCATTCGGTGCCCGTGGCTGTGTCCACGTCCCCGTCGGAATCGGTGTCTCCGTCGGAATCGGAATCCGTGTCGGAATCCCCGTCCGTATCGGTGTCTCCGTCCCCGTCCGTGCCCGTTCCGTTTCCGGCGTCTGCGATGGATGGTTTTACGCTCTTCTCACAACCGAGGCTCATCCATGTGAGAACCGCCGCGCAGACGATGGTAAGGCGAAAGCTGTCTTTCATGGGGCTCCTCCCTGGGTCGTTGACCGGGTTGATTATTCATATTTATGCCATGGATTAGATACGGTCGGGTGTTGTTTTTTACGACTTGCCCGGAAAGGGGCTCGAGAGAGGTGGGAAGGGCCGGCTCTGGGCCGTAGTCGCCTACTTGAGCGCCTCTTTCGAGGCCTTGCCGAAGTCGCGGCCCCAGCGGATGCGCTGGGTGGCCTCGGGCGGCAGCAGGGGCTTGCCGTCGACGACGAGCGAGGCCACTTCCTGTCCCACGCCCGCGCCGAGCATGAAGCCCTGGCCGCACATGCCGACCGCCAGGGTGAGGCCGCCGACCTCGGGCACGTTGTCGATGATCGGCACGCCGTCCGGCGTCATGGGGTAGCAGCCGCGCCACACGCGGCGAACGAGGATGTGCCGCAGGCGCGGGATGAGCGTGATCATGCGCGCCGCCAGGATGGGCAGGAATTCGGACAGGCTCTCGCGGTCGAAGCCGATGAAGAGCTCCTTGGGCGTGTAGCAGAAGATGATCTGCCCCTCGTCGTTCTGGCCGAAGTAGAAGTTGGTGGTCTTGCCCTCGGCGCCAGGGCGCATGTCCACCACGAGCGGCTTCAAGAACGGCGCGACCGGTGCTGTGATGCCGGCCTCGTGCGAGTCGGGCTGCACGGGAATCGTGATGCCGAGCATCGCGCCGTCGCCCGCCGCGTCCGAGCCCGTGGCGATGACCACGCGCGGCGCCTTGTAGCGCCCCTTGTCGGTCACGACCGCGCGGATCCTGCCGCCCGTCACCTCGTACGCGGTGACCCGCTCGTTGAAGCGGAAAACCGCGCCGTGGGACCGCGCCGCGCGCTCGAACGCGACCGGGCACTTGAGAGGAGAGAGCTGGCCGTCGCCCGGGGAGTAGGTGCCGCCGCGCAGGCCACGGCGCTCGATGCCGGGCACGAGCTCGGCCATGCCGTTTGCGTCGACCCAGTCTATCGCGAGGTCGTACTTGCGCTGGATCGGGAACAGGCCGCGCAGTGTCTTCTCGAGGGCCTCGTCGTACACCGGGAAGGCGTAGCCGCCCGGCTTCCAGCCCACATCCACGCCGGTTCTCTCCTTCCACGTGGACATCTCTAAGAGGCTCCGCTTGCACAGGAGGATCTTGGCCGGATCCGAGTGCGTGGCGCGGATGCCGCCGATGGCCGCCTTGTTGTCGCCCTGGCCCGACGCCGGCCGGCGCTCGAGCACGAGCACCTTGAGGCCGCGTTGCGAGAGGTAATAGGCCGACGGCGTGCCCACGCTGCCCGCGCCCACCACGATGGCGTCGAACGTGTCAGGCATGGTCGTCCTCCTCTTGCGCGAACAGGCCGAGCGGCACCTCGGCCACGAGCGGCCTCACAGTCCCCAGCGTGACCTCGCCCTGCGCCACGCCCTCCTCTCGGAAGATGCGCCGCACGAGCTCGGTGCAGGTCTTGCCGCCGCAGCCGCCCATGCTGAGCCGCGTGAGCGCCTTGAGCTGGTTCAAGTCCCGCACGCCCGCCCGGATCTCGGCCACGATCTCGCTCTTGCGCACGCGTTCGCACCGGCACACGATCGGATCCTCGTCTCTCGGCGCCGCGCCCGTTTCGATCGGCACGGACGGCTCGCGGATCGCGAAGCCCGCCACCTTCAACCGTTCGCTCCACGGCACCTCGAGCATCACGAGCCGCCTGCGATCCTGATCGGGCCGCTCGCGCACAGCGACGACCTTGCCCGTACCTACGCTCTCGCCGCCGAAGCCCACGGTCTTCACCTCGCGGCCGAGCGGGATGCGGTCGTCGCCGAACTCGAAGGGCACCACGAGCAGCGCCTTCTCGCGCTTGGGATCATAGTCTTCGCACACGAGGCAGATGGCGAGACCCGGGCACCTGCTCACGCAGCTTAAGCAGCCCAGGCACTTCCCGGTGTAGCGCGGAAGATCCATGATGGTCTCCATGGAGATGAGCTTCTCCGGGCACGCGGCCGAGCACGGGTTGCACGGGATCTCCTGGACGCACCGGATGACCGGATACACGCGCTCGCCGCCCGCGGGCATCTCCCACGGCGTCGTCTTTCCGGGCCGGCTGCGTAAGGTAGCGGCCAGGCTCTCCCAGTGTTCCGGAATCGTGACCGGCACGCCCAGGTCGCGCGCCATGCGCCGGCCCGCGATGCGGCCCGAGAAGATCGCGGCGGACGCCTCGGCCACCTCCTCGGAGTCGCCTGCGGCGTGCACCTTGAGCCCGTACTCGCGCGCCTTGCGCAGGAGCTCGTCGACCGGCGCGAGGCCCACGGCGATGAGCAGCGTGTCGGCCTCGAACGTGTGCTCCGTGCCGGGCACCGGCCGGAACTTCTCGTCGACGCGGGCGATGGTCACGCGCTCCACTCGCTCCCGCCCTTGTGCGCGCAGCACCGTGTGGCTCGTCCAGATGGGCACGCCCAGGCGCCGCAGCTTGTCCGCGTGCACCTTGTAGCCGCCGCACTCGGGCAGCGCCTCCACGAGCCCCACCACGTCGATGCCGGCCTGCAACGCATGGTACGCGCCGATGAGGCCCACGTTGCCGCCGCCCAGGATGAAGAGCTTGCGCGACGCGTGGACGAGATCGCGGTTGACGAGCGTCTGGAACGCGCCCGCGCCGTACACGCCCGGCAGGTCGCAGCCCGGGAACGACAGCGCCTTCTCGCGCGCGCCCAGGGCCACGAGCAGGGCCTGCGGAACGACGAGACGATAGCCGTCGGGCCGGGCCACGCCCACCTTGCCGTCGCGGAACAGGCCCACCGCGGCCGCGCTCGTCCACACCTCGACCTCGGGCAGGGCGGCCACGTCGTCGGCCAGGATGCGCGCGATGTCGATGCCGCGCGTGCCGGCCCAGCAGTCGGCCACGGAGCCGAAGAAGCCGTGCGTCTGGAGCGTGAGCTTGCCGCCCACCTCCGGCTTGTCGTCCACCACGAGCACGCGGATCCCGGCCCGACCCAGCTCGATGGCCGCGGACAGGCCCGCGGGCCCGCCGCCGAGGATCAGCACCGGCACCTCGACCTCGCGAGGACGCCCGAGCGCCGGGACCGCGTCGTCCAAGGGCAAAGGAGGGCGGCCCTCGCAGCTCGTGACGCGCATGCCCGGAAGCGCCGCGGTCATGCACGACTTCACCATGCGCCCGTCCGCGATCACCATGCACTGCGAGCACTGGCCGTTCACGCAGAAGATGCCCTGCGGACCGTTGTCCCGGTGGTGGTGGCCGAACGTGGAGATGCCGGCCGCGAACAGGGCCGACGAGATCATCTCTCCCGGCCTCGCGAGCAAGGGCTTGCCGTTGAAAGTGAGCTCCACCGTGGCGGGCGGCAGCGGCGCGAGGATGGGATGGCGCTCGATGCGGTTCTGCGTCATGCGGCCGCCTCCTTGTTCCTGAGCGCGCGGGCCGCGAGCGTCGAGAGCAGCACCGGCTCGAGCGCAACGCGACGCCATGTCCCCTGTCGCAGGAGCAGGGCCTGCTGCACGAGATCGAACGGGCCTTCGGCGAGCACCAGCCGGGCGCCCTGCGCCGCGAGCCTATCGAGTCGGCCCGCGAGCTCGAGACGTTCCTCCTCCGTCACGGTGAAGCGGCCGATCACGGGGCTCGGCCCCGCGTCGATGGCCTTCGCACCGAGCGCGGAGCGGTCGACGAGCTTGGAAAACGGGGTCGCCTTTGCCCCGGTCGCGGTGAGGTAAGATGCGCATCCCGCGCACAGGCTGACGACCTGCGAGCCTTGGAGCTCCTTGGCCTGTTTTGCGAACCCGCCGCGCAGGCCGCCGACCGACACTCCCGCGTCGATGCCCTGGGCGCGCAGGACAAAAAGCGCGTCGCGGATCGCGGCGCCGAGATCGAGCGGCCGCACGAGGTGACCGGCGAGCAGATCGAGGTACGGGATGGCACCCACGACCAGCGCCGGGGCGCCGGGACGGGCCGCGTCGAGGCCATGGTCCGCGAGCCATGCGGAGCCGTCGAAGCGCAGCTCGGGCCGCTCCGAGAGCCATGCCAGGATCGCGACGGCGCCGTCGAGGCTGTCTTGCACGTCCACGTCCGCGGGAAGTGTCGACCTCAGAGATGTGGGTGAAAGCCCGGACAGGAAGCTCGCCACCGCGGCGGACGGACCCGCGCGACCGGCCGCGGGCTCGACAAAGGCCGCGCGGCCCGGACCGAGCCCCACGAGCCGGGCGAGCCGCTCCACCCGCGAAACCGTGGCCGGGATGTCCTCTTCCGCGCCACCCAAGCGGCACGTGGGTTCGTGGCGGCCGAGCACGACCACGCCCGCGAAGCCGCGCGCAAGGGCCGCGAGGAGCATGGTCGCGGACGCGCGTCCGGTGCACGGCAACTCGAGGAGCTTCGCGCCGGCAGGAAGCTCGACCGCGTGGGTCTGAGCGAGGCTCGCGCGGCCGCACGCCACCACGAGAACCTCGGGGCGCGAGCGATCCGTCGACGAAGGGGGGATCGACAGCGCGTTGTCGGGCGCGTGTTCCTGCGAGATGGCGCCGGTCGGGCAGGCCGCCACGCACACGCCGCAACCCCGACACGCGTCCCGGCCGATGGTCGCGACTTCGGCGCCTCCCCTGTGCACCACGACCCGGGGCACTGAAAACGGGCAGGCCTCCTCGCACGCGCCGCAGCCGCGGCAGCGCGTCTTGTCCACGGCGCACAATGCGAGCGGGAACTCCCGTTCCCAGATGCGCAGCGCGCCGGCCGAACGTTCGGAGACGATGTGCCCGGTGGGGCACACGATGGCGCACCCGCCGCATCCAACGCACTGCGCGGGCGGCGCGTCGCCGGCCGGTCCGACCTTCTTCCGCGCGCCGCGGCTCATCGTCGCGATGGCCGACGTGCTGAAGGCCTCGCACGTGCGCGTGCACAGCCCGCACAGGATGCACTTGGAACCATCGGCAAAGGGGACGTACCCGGCGGTCGCGCCGTGCCGTTTCGCGAGCGCGCGGATCACGTCCGACTCGGGGCAGCGCGCCACGAGCAGCGACAGCAGTGTCTCGCGCAGGCGGCGAACAGGCTCGCTCGCGGTCCTCACCTCGAGCCCGTCCTCGACCGGGTACAGGCACGCGGTCACGAGGCTCGTCCTGCCGCTCCACTTCTCGTGCGAGACCTCAACCGTGCACAGCCGGCACGCGCCGACAGGCTCGAGATCGTCGTGGTGACAGAGAGTGGGGATGTCGATCCCTGCGCGCCGCGCCACGGAAAGCACGGTCTCGCCCGGGGTCGCGCCAAGTCTTCGTCCGTCTATGGTGATGTGAAGCATGCTCATGCCCTTTTCAAGACGCGACCCTCATACCAAAACATGCCGCGGGTGGCCAGAGCGGGCAAGGCGTTTACTCCGTTCGTCCTTCCCACGCGGGCCGCTTTTCCCTACACTCCTGGGCCATGACCCATCCGGATCGCTCGGAGGGCGGGAGGCGTGCTCGGCGCGAGCCGTGGTTGCGCCTCGCCATGTTCGCTGCGCTGCTCATCGTGATCATCATTTTCAAGACGCGCGTCTCCGACTGGCTCGAAGCCGGGCGCGGCGTGACCCGTGCACTTCTCGAAGGTCCCGCTGTTACGGCCGCGTCGTCGACGAGCCTACCGGGCTATCCGGCCGGCTCTGTCATGGACGGCAGGACGAGCGGAGCGACCCCGTATTCGTGGCGGCCGGCGCCCGGAGCCACGGCCGAGATCGTGCTGGCCTGGAGCGGCAAGGTCGCACTCGCCGGGCTGACCGTGGAATGGGACGGGGGACCACCGGCACGCCTCACGCTCGTGGGGGAGGGGCCGACGGCGATGCTGGACGTTTCGCCGCTCACCGGGAACCGGCAGGAGATCAGGCTGGCGCCGCCCTGGAACACGACCCGCCTCACCCTGCTCATGGAGCCAAGACCCCCGTTCACCGGGATTGCCGAGATCGTTCCGACTCTGGCCAAAGACCAAGCCCGCCGCTGAGCGCAAAGCAGGTCCATCGAGGCCCGGAGCGGCTGATGATTTCGTTTGCTTCTGCCCGACGTTGTGGTAGTTTCCCTCCCCGCCGGAAGGAGACCCGTTTCGGAGATATCGACGGGATTTCCGAACAGTAGAGCGCGTGTCGAGGTGCCGCAACATGCGAACACGGATTGCCGAGATCATCATCAATGAGCTCAAGCTGAAGGACGTCACTCCCGGGACGTTCGACCCGAACCTGGATCTTATCGAGGATCTCGGGATCGACAGCATGGAGCTTACGACCATCGTGGTCGTTATTCAGGACGAATTCGGCGTCAAGATCGATGAGGACGATTTCGGCGAATTGACGACGTTGAACAAGATCGTCAAGTACATCGAAAAGAAAAAAGGTTGATCCAGAAGTGGGAGTGACATTCCAGCAGATTCTTTCCAATCCCGAAATCAACGAGCGCTGGCAGAAGGTCAAAAAGTACTTTTTTCTTCGGGAATCCACGTATGACATGACGAACCGCTGCAACCTGCGGTGCGACGGTTGCTACTACTACGAGGGCGCCAAGCAGTTCTCCAATGACGAGCGCGACCCGGGGAAATGGCGCGCGCTCATGACCGCGGAGAAGGAGCGCGGAATCACGTTCGTGGTGCTTGCGGGCGCCGAGCCCGGGCTCGTGCCCGAGCTGTGCCAGGCGTGCTACGACGTGATCCCGCTCGGCTGCATCGCCAGCAACGGGCTTCGGCCGTTCCCAGAGGGCGTGGGCTACCGCATCCACGTCTCGGTGTGGGGCGATGACGCGGAGTCGAAGAAGTACCGCGGCCGGGCGTGCCTCGACCAACAACTCCAGAGCTTCAAGGACGATGACCGGGCGATCTTTGTCTATACGTTCACACGGCCGAATATCGATCAGGCCAAAGGCGAGATTCACCGCATCGCCGACCACGGCGGACGGGTCACCTTCAACATGTTCTCCCCTCCGGTGGGGTACAAGGGCGACCTGACCATGGACGCGGAGTCGTTCCGCCGCGCCCGCGATTGCATGCTCGAGCTCCTCGAACGCTACCCCGGGGCGGTCCTGTACTCCCGCTACAGCGCCGAGGTCCACTGCGACCCGGAGCGCTCGTTGCACCAGCGTTTCCGCTGTCCGTACCCGCGCTGCAACCCGGACACGCGGCTCGGGCTCGGGCGCAGCTTCAGACAGTACCGGTCCGATTTGACGTGGGACCGGTCGGTGGCGTGCTGCGTGCCGGACACGGACTGCGGCGACTGCCGGCACTACGCGTCGGGCTCGGCCATTGTGACCTCGCGCATGGCGCAGCACGTGGGGAGCGAGCTCGATTTCGAGAAGTGGCTCGACTACGTGGACACCTACCTCGCGGTGTGGGTGCGCGGGTACGAAAAAGGCCGTAACCTCTACACGTGACGCTTTCGGAGCGACGCCATGCTGACCATCAAGGACCTCATCAGAGACGAAGGCACGCGCGCCAAGTACGAGGCCATCCGGAACATGGCGGGCGCGCACGGGATGCGCAGCTCGATCTACGACGTGAACAACATCTGCAACCTGCGCTGCAAGGGGTGCTTCTACTTCTCGAGCGGCGAGGACCAGGTTCCGGACCAGAAGGACCTCGGGGAGCTCAAGGCATTCATCGAGAAGGAGAAGGCGCGCGGCGTCAATTACGCCATCCTCATCGGCGGCGAGCCGTCCCTGTCCCTCGATCGCCTCGACATGTGGTACGCGGGCATCAAGTGCTCCGCCGCGACCAACGGCGTCAAGCGCATCCCTCGCGAGCGATACCCTAAGATGCGCATCGGCATCTCTTTGTGGGGCGACGAGGAGTACGAGGAGCGGCTGCGTGGCAAGAACACCTTCAAGATCTCGAGCGAGCATTACAAGGGCGACCCCAACGTGTACTACCTGTACACCATCACGCCGCCCAACCTGCACATGGTCGGGCCCGTCACGCAGAAGATCGGCGATGTGGGCCTGCGCGTGCACTACCAGCTCTTCTCCAACGATCAGAACGTGGAGGGCATGGACTGGTCCGAGGAGACGTTCGCGCGCGTCCGTGACGTCATGGACGAGATGCTCGACCGCCATCCCGAGGTGGTTGTGTCCTCGAAGTACTACCACCGCGTGCTCACCACGCGGACCATGCTCGGCCGCAGGTTCGGCTGGATGGAATGCCCGTCCGTGTCCGAGGCGGTCGACGAACGGAGCCCGCGGCCCAAGCGCCTAGCGGGCTTCAACTCGATCGCGTCCGATTACCGCACCATCCACCGCTGCTGCACGTCGGTCACGCGCGACTGCCTGACCTGCCACGACGGCGCGGCCGCCATGTCGTGGATCATGGTCAACAAGCGGGAGCACATGACGAGTCCCGATGACTTCGCGAACTGGGTGGACGTGACGCACATGTTCGCCAAGCTGTATGAGTACATTCCCTGGTAGGAGCACCATGGGGCGCGACAGATCGGCGGGGGACATCGTCATTGTCGGCTACGACATGGTCACGCCGCTCGGCGTGGAGCTCAAGGCGCAGTGGGAGGCGTTCGCGGCCGGACGGTCGGGCGTGGGGTGGGTCACGCGCTTCGAGCACGGCGACGGCTTTCCGGTGCGCGTGGCCGGGCAGGTGCCGAAGGTCGATTTCTCGAAGCGAAGCTTCTGGAACGAGCGCGACGCGGCCAACTGGTTCTCGCCCGTCATCTTCCACTCCATGCTCGTGGCCGAGCGGGCCCTCGAGCACGCGCGCTTCGCCGTAGACGGGTCGAACGCCGACCGGGTGGCGGTCACGTTCTCGTCGGCCATCGGCGGGCTCGACGCCATGATCGAGGCCGAGTCCAAGGTGAACGCGGGGCTCACGCCGCACCCGTTCACGAATCCCAACGGGTGCCTGAACATGGTGGCGGGCAAGGTCTCGATCCTGACCGGCGCGCGAGGGCCCATCTTCTGTCCGGTGGCCGCGTGCGCCACGGGGAGCGCCTCGGTCGCGTCGGCGGCCATGCTGCTCGCTTCGGGGCGCGCGGACGTGGTCATCGCGGGCGCGTGCGACTTCCCGGTCGTCCGCTCGCTCATGGCCTCGTTCGCCTCCATGAACGGCGCGTTCCAGAGCCGCAAGCCCGACGACCGCGCGTTCGACGATCCGACCAAGGTCTCGCGGCCGTTCTCCCGCGATCGCAAGGGCTTCGTGGTGTCGGAGGGGGCGGCCGCGCTCGTCGTCACCACCCGCGGGCATGCCGACAGGCTCGGCCTCGAGGTGCGCGCCGTGATCGAAGGCATCGGCATGACCTCGGACGCGAGCCACTACGTGGCCCCGAACCTCCCCACGATCGCCGCGTGCATCCGCGCCGCGCTCGCCGACGCGCGACTTTCTCCGGACGACATCGACGCGGTGAACGCGCATGCGGCCTCCACGTCGGTGGGCGACGCGACCGAGGTCAAGGCGCTCGACGAGGTCTTCGGTGCGCGGCGCATCCCGGTCTCGGCCAATAAGTCGCAGATCGGCCACAGCATGGGCGCGTCGAGCGCGGTGGAGCTCATCCTGGCCATCGAAGGACTGCGGCGCGGCGTGCTTTTGCCCACCATCAACTACGATCCGGACCCCAAGGTTCCGGTCGACGCGGTGCCAGAGGGCGCCCGCCCCATGGAGCAGCGGCGCGTGCTGTCGAACTCCTTCGGGTTCGGCGGGTGCAACGTGTGCCTGGTGGTCGGGCGCGAGTAGGTAGGCCTCGGAGACCCGCGGACGCAGCTCGCGATCGGATCGGGTCGTATCCCCACCGCCAACCCATCCTGTCGGGAGACCCACGGTCCGCTCGCGCGTTGACAAGCCCCCATGCGCCGGAATACATCGTCCGCAACGTTGTTTCAATCATGTCGGAGCCAAGAAAAACGATGAGATACCGCTGCATCCCGTGCGACCACGAGTTCAACGTCAAGGAAGGCGTCAAGCCCCGCTGCCCGCGCTGCATGAGGATCCACGACCTCGAGCCCGTCCCCGAGGGCGAAAAAGACAAGGGGCGCGGACGCTGGTGGATCGGACCGATCCTTGTGGCCGTCCTCGCAGCGGCCGGAGCGGTCGTTTACTTCACGTCGTCCAAGCCAGAGGATGTCGCGGAAAAGAAGGATCCGAAGGACGTGCGGGCGATCTTCGCGGAGCTCAACGTGCCCGAGGCGGAGCGTGCCGAGCCGTTCAAGGTCACCGACGCCGTCCGCGCTCTGGCGCAGGACGGGGCCCGCGGCAAGTCGGGCAGCGAGGCCATGGCGGCGTTGTACGATGCCGTGGTCTCCATGGCCCGGGAGAAGCGCTGGGTCCCGGACAGCCAGCGCGAGGTGCGTTCGGAGCCACCGCTGACCGCCGACCGGCTGCTTGCACGCCTGTCCAAGAAGGGCAAGGAGCCCTGGAGCGCCACCAGCTACGAGGTCGCCTGTCTGCTTCTCTCCCTGTCGCGCGCGGCCGGGCTGCCGACCCAGATGGCCCAGCTCTACGCGTTTGCGAACGAGAAGACCCCGGCGGACGGGGGCGGTAAGCTCGGGCGGTACGCGGTGGTCTTGGAGAAGGTCGCGCCCGGCGCGCCGGACGTGTTCGATCCATACGGTATGCGGACGTTGCCGAGAGGCGGCGTCACGCTGGAGATTCTCGACGATACGGCGGCGACCGCTCCTTACTACGGGCACAAGGCGCTGTCGTTCATCGCGCTGCGCGATACCACCAAGGCGCTCGAGATGAACAACGTGGCCTTCGGGCTGGCTCCGGCCAACGCCGAGCTCCACGCGGGGCGAGGCCTCATCTTCGCAGCCAGCGCGGCTCCCACCGAGGCCATCGCGGAGTTCGAGAAGGCCGTGAAGGTCCGTGACGACGCCGTGAACCAGACCAACCTGGCCGAGGTGCTGCTGATCGTGGACCTGTCCGGGAAGCGCACCGAGAACGCGGCCATGGCGGCCCTCTCCACCATGCCCGACTATGCCAGGGCGCACGCCATCATGGGCGCGGTCCACATCCGGCGCGGGGAGTACAGCGAGGCCGAGACCGAGCTCACCCTGGCCGAGCGCCTCGATCCGGCCTCCCCGCTCGTGCTCATGTTCTGGGCGCAGTATTACCTCGACCAGGGCAAGGCCGAGCAGGCCATCGAGAAGGCCGAGCAGGCCGCGCGGCTCTCCCGCGACGGCGTGAACACCCTGCTCGGGCTGGCCACCATCTACCGGGCCACGGCCAGGTTCCCGGAGATGAGGGCCGTGGTCGACAAGATCCTCAAGAAGGCCGAAAGCCCGGCCCTGGCCGACGAGATCAAGAAGCTCTTCGACTACGATCCCGAGGCGGTCGAGACCGCGGACGCGGGCCCGGCCGGCGCAATCGCGACCGCTGCGGCGGCAGGAGCGCCGGGCAAGCTCGAGCTCGAGACCAAGGGCCTCGGCGGCAAGGGCGGCGCGCTCGGGAGGCCGGGCCTCGGACTGGGAGGCGGCAAGGGGCAGGGCCTCGAGCTGGGAGGCGGTCTGGGGCGGGAACCGTCCGCGCCCGGCCTCGATCTGAACCTCAAGCTGAAGGATCGCTGAGATCCAGGCGTCCAACATGTGAAGCGGTCATGAATCGCGGCAGGCACATCGCGGCGCTCGTCGCCGTTTTCACCTTCGGCGCGGCCGCCATCGAGGCGGCGGGACAGGAGCCCGAGCGGTTCTCGACAGACGAGATCGCCACGTTGCTCGAAGGTGGAGTCGTGCATCGGCGGGCGCCGGGGCCGGAAGGAGGATCGGTCATTGCCGGCTCCTCGTTCGCCATGGTCGACGCGCCTCCGGCCGTCGTGTGGGCCACGCTCACCAACGTGGCCGATTGGAAGTGCATCTTCCCCAATACGTTCGAGGCCCGCACCCTGACGAGGCGCAGGAACGCATCGGCCGTGAAGATGACGATCGGCAACCGCTTCTTCTCGTTCGACTGCGTCCTCACCGTGGTCGAGAACCCGCAGCGGTTCGAGCTTTTCTACGAGCTCAACAAGAAGCGGCCGCACGACATCGAGGAAGCAAAAGGGCACGTGCGGCTCGTGGCCTTGCCGCAGGGAAGGACGCTCATCGCCTTCACGACCATGGTCGAGGTTCCGTTCGGGCCGATCATCGCGCTCATGGGGGACGCCGTCACCCGCGTCATGGAGCAGCGCATTCTCGACCTGCCGGGGCGCCTCCGGCGTTGGGTCGAGAAGAACCGCCGTCCCCCTTGATCCCTCCCGTGGAAGCTGCAACAGTTTCGACATGGAACTGGAGAGTTGACGCTTGAGAAGATCGCGCTTTTCGCGCGCGCTCCGGCGCGGCCTGCATCCCCTCTACCGAAGCCTCGAGACCTCGGTCCACCCGCTGCGTTACCTCTTTCTCGAGGTCACGCGGAAGTGCAACCTGCGCTGCCTCCACTGCGGCAGCGACTGCGGCGCCGATCCATCGGGAGAGGAGCTCTCGACGGCGCAGTGGCTTGCGTTCGTCGACGATCTCGCGGTGCGCTTCGATCCGCGGCGGATCTTCCTGGTCTTCACCGGCGGCGAGCCCCTGTGTCGCGCCGGGATCTTCGACATCATGAAACGCGCCCGCGATCGCGGGTTCGCATACGGCATGGTCACCAACGGCTTCGGGCTCACGGCGCCTCACGTGCGCACGCTCGTGGATCTCGGGCTCATGAGCGCCACGGTCAGCCTGGACGGCGGGCGCGAGTCGCACGACTGGCTGCGAGGGACGCGCGGCTCGTTCGAGCGGGCCATGACCGCGATCCGGGCGCTTTGTCGCGAGGACTTGCGCTTCTTCGACGTGGTGACGTGCGTCAACCCGCGAAACCTGACCGAGTTGCCCCGCGTCCTCGATCTCCTTCGGGAGGCCGGGGTGCGCGCATGGCGCCTGTTCTCGATCTTTCCCAAGGGCCGGGCGCGCGACAACCCCGAGCTGCTGCTGTCTTGCCGCCAGGTGAAGGAGCTCCTCGCCTGGATCGGGGACACGCGCCGTGCGCTCGAGGGCTCGGGGTTCGCCGTGGACTTCAGCTGCGAGGGTTACCTGCCGCCGCGTGTGGACAGGGCGGTGCGTAGCGAGCCTTACTTTTGTCGCGCGGGCATCAGCATCGGCTCGGTGCTCGTCGACGGCTCCATCGCGGCGTGCCCGAACATCGATCGAAGCCTCGTGCAGGGGAGCATCCTTCGCGACGACTTCAAAGCCGTGTGGGACGGCCGGTTCGAGCCTTTTCGCGTGAGGGACTGGATGCGCACAGGACCGTGCACCTCGTGCGGGCAGTGGAGCAGGTGCCGGGGCAACTCGCTCCACCTGTGGGACGGCGAGCGTGGCGAGACCGCGCTGTGCCATCACCGGCTATTTGCGGTTGAAGAAGAAGGCGGCGCCTGAGTCCGCCGCGAGGAGCCCCGCGTAGAGCGCGAGCGGCGTCTTGAACGCAGCCAGGAACCGGACCGGCACCTCGCCTGCGACGGCGCCGTCCACCGCGATCGCGAGCAAGACGAGCGGGACGAGCGCGAGGAGCGCATGCCCGGCCACGGCCGACCCCACCACCACGAACGCCGTGTAGGACAGGACGAACGCGGCCGCCACGCCGGCGGCGATCAGCGTGGGGTCCGCTGGGAGCGCCAGGGCTCCGAGCAGGGTCGGGGCCAGCATCACGCAGAGCCCGAGAACGAGCCCGAGCGCCGCGCGCACCGCCAACCCGATGGGGGCCACGAGCGCGGCGAGGAGCAGGGCCGCGGCCACGGGCTGCACCACGATCCCGGGCAGGCGCAGCCCCTCGGCCGTGCGCAAGGCGGTCCAGGGAAAGATGACGTCCGGGCCGACCAGGTCCGGGATGAACCACAGCGCGCACAGCACCGCGGTGGAGATGGAGAGGCTCATCTGCAGGGGCTTTCCCGGATCCGGCCGCGCCGCGAGTCCGAGCGCCTCGATCGAGTCCCTGGGAGCGTTCGCGGGAGCGGCCAGCTTGCCCTGCGAAGCCGGCGAAGCAGGGGCGAGGATCGCGAGCGGGATGGGGGCAGTCTCCGAGGCCGGTCGTTCGGGTTCCGCGGCAGGAACCAGGATCATCTTTTCGGTGATGTCGTAACGCTGCGGTGCAACGGCCGGCGGCGCGAAGGCCGAGACTCCAAGAGTCTGGGCGAACCGGCTGTCCTTGGGCCTTCGACCGGCGTAACCCGCCGACACGGGCGGAGCCGAGGGGCGCTCGGGTGCGGCGGGCATGCGGGTCGAGGCCGGGGCCGTCTCGCGCATGGGAGGCCTCGTCTCGACCTTCCCGATGCCAAGCGACCAGCTGTCCTTGGACAGGTCATCGGCGTCCCGGGCGCTCCGGTCGCCGTCCTTCGGGTCGCATGCCATGGGTGGCTTTTACCAGAAAGCGGGGCTCACGGGAACGCGAACACGAAGCGCACGTCCTTGTCCGCGGGAGTGACACGCGTCTCGGCGGCCCGATCCGGCACGCGGAAGATCTCGCCGTCCAGGCTGAAGTCGCCCGCGAGGCGAAGCTCGGCGACGGCTGCGAAGTCCCGGATGCCCGGTCCCGGACGGCCGAACACCAGGTCCGGAACCGTGCGCCACAGGTTCGACGGATCGATGTCGAGGAGCGTCCTCACCGTGAACCCGCGGGCAAGAGCCTGGGACGCCGCCATGCCGCGGATGAGGCCGCGCGCCAGCGTGATATCCACGGTCGTGGCCACGGTCGCCACGCACGAGACGGCCTCGCCGTCCACGACCGCCGCGCTCCTGAGATCGGTCGCGAGGTGTCCGTTCTCCTTCCAGAAGCGGGTCTTGAGCAGGGAGCCGGACACCGCCGCGCCGATGAGGCGCACGAACGCGAGAGGCGTTCCGCCGAAACGCTCGTCGCAGATCTCGAGGCAGCGGGCCGTGAGCGCGCTGCCGAGTACGAAGCCGTGCCTTGCGCCGAGCGTGGTCGACTCCACGCGCAAAAGCCCGCGGTCGACCGTGGGCACGTCTCGCAACCGGTGCGAGTCGTACATCCGCGCGAACCGGGACAGGATGGGGACGCCTTCGCCCTTGATGCGGGCGCCGCGCGCCAGGATGTTCATGGTGCCGCCGCTGAGCGGCAGGATCACGGGCGCACCCTCGGCGGGTGTGAACGCCGTGAGGGCGTTGACCGCGTGGTGGATCGTGCCGTCGCCGCCGCGCACCGCGAGCACGGTGATCTTTTCGTCGAGCACGAGGCGGCGCACGGCCTCGGGGACCTGCGCGGCCGAGGTCGTGCATGCGATTCGCGAAAGGCCCACAATCTTCTCGACCGCGCGCATGAACCCGGTCGTCGCGTCTTTGCACCGCCCCGCGTTTACGAGCACGCCGATGCGCACGGGCCTTTCGTCGGCCATGGTTGGGTCTTCGGGCATCGGCTGGTCATGAACCGGTGACCGTTCGCCGTCAAGACGGATGCGACGGGCAATCATGACGGCTCCGACCTGCCCATGTTGACGAACGGGTACCGCGGATCCATATTGTGCATCATGGTGATGCAACCAATGATGCACACGGAGGTGGCCACGTGAAACCCGGTCCGATCACGCTTAGAAATCTGCCCTCGAATCTCGCGAAGGAGATCCGCAAGAGGGCCAGCGAGAAGGGTATGAGCGCCAACAAGGCGGTCATCAGCCTTCTCGAGGAGAGCCTGGGCAATGGGGAGGGCGCAAGGAAGCGGCTCTTCCACGATCTCGACGATCTTTTCGGCCGCTGGGGCGAGGCGGAGGCAAAGGCGTTCGAGGGGCAGCTTGCGCGGCAGCGCCGGATCGAACCGGAGGTGTGGGAGTGAAGAGGATCCTGCTCGACACCTCGGCCTACTCGGAGTTCATGCGCGGCAACGAGAACGTCGGGCCGGTCATCCAGCGAGCAGTCGAGATCCACCTTCCGCCCGTGGTCCTCGGGGAGCTGAAGGCCGGGTTCCTGCGCGGGCGGTACCGCAAGAAGAACCTGGCCGAGCTCGAGACGTTCCTGTCGTCACCGCGCGTGCACGTCCCCGTGATCGACGAGGACACGGCCGACGCCTACGCGGAGATCCTGTTCGACCTCCGCGGGGCGGGCACGCCGATTCCCACCAACGACCTGTGGATCGCGGCCTGCGCCATGCAGCACGGGCTGCGCCTGGTCACGTGCGACGCGCACTTCGGGAAGGTCCGTCAGATCATGGTCGAGAGTATCGCCCGCGGGCGTTGACCGCGCGGCGGTTTCGGACGGGCCGCGTCGCGAGAGCTGTGACCAATTGGGATAAACCCGGCCTCGGACCGCGTCCACGAGGGCCGCGGCAAGGATGCGGCTGGGCGCCGCAAGCCCTCACGGGCTGTCGAACGGTCGGAAACCAGCCCGAAGGGCTTGCTCCGAAGCGTGCAACGCGAAGGAGCATCGTTGCCGCGGGGCTCGTCCCCGTGGAGGATGAGGGGCGCGGGATATCTCGAAGTGAGCAACGCTCTAACGCGGCGGGGAACGCGATCTTTCAGACCGACAGCGCGCCCGTGATCTGGGCGAGGACCTGCTCGACCGTGAAGTGGCGGGCGGTGATGCAGCCGGCCGTGCAGACCTGCGTGCACGTGCCGCAGCCCTTGCACAGGGCGCTGTTGAACACGGCCTTGCGCTTCTCGTCGTCGTAGGTGATGGCGCCGAACGGACAGACCTCCACGCACAGGCCGCAGCCTGAGCACAGCGCGTTGTCCTGGTCCGCGATGGCCGCCTCGACCTCGACCTTGCCCCGCGCGAGCAGGCCGATGGCCTGGGACGCGGCGGCCGAGCCCTGGGCCACCGTGTCCGGGATGTCCTTGGGCGCCTGGCACGCACCCGCGATGTACACGCCGTCGATCGACGTCTGCACCGGCGCGAGCTTGGGGTGCTTCTCGAGGATGAAGCCGTCCGAGCTGCGGCTGCACTTGAGCAGCTGCGCGACGCGTTCCGAATCGTGGCGCGGCACGAGCGCCGGCATGAGCACGACCATGTCGACCGGCAGGCGCACCACCTTGTTGAGCATGGTGTCCTCGGAGATGACGATCAGCTTGTCCTGCTCCTCGTCGTCGAACGGCTTGTCCGAGATCTCGGAGACCTTGCCGCGGATGAACTTGACGCCCTCGTCCTGGATGCGGTTGTAGAACTCCTCGTAGCCCTTCCCGAAGCAGCGCATGTCTATGTAGAACTGCGTCACCTCGCAGTCGTGCAGGCGCTCCTTGATGAGGTGCGCGAACTTGAGCGCGGCCATGCAGCAGACGCGCGAGCAGTACTCCCGGTGCTTCTTGTCGCGGCTGCCAATGCAGTGCGCGATGGCCACCGACTTGGGCGGCTTGCCGTCGGCCATCTTGATGTCGCCTCCCGTCGGGCCGGCGGCGTTGAGCAGCCGCTCGAACTGCAGGCCCGTGAGCACGTTCGGCAGCCGCCCGAGGCCCAGGCGCCGCACGCCGGACACGTCGTAGAGATCGAAGCCCGTGGCCAGGATCACGGCGCCCACCTCGATCTCGCGCACCACGTCCTTCTGCTCGAAATCGATGGCGTCCGTCTCGCACGCCTTCTCACACGCCTTGCAGGTGCCCTTCGCGAAGTACACGCAACTCGCCCGGTCGATGACCGGCTTGTTGGGCACGGCCTGCGGAAAATCGGTGTAGATCGACTTGCGCTTGGCGATGCCCTCGTCGAACTCGGACGGCACGCGCTTGGGGCACTTGGCGATGCAGGCCCCGCAGCCGGTGCACTTCTCGTAGTCCACGCTCTTGGCCCGCACACGCACCTTGGCCACGAAGTTGCCCACGAACCCGTTGATCTCCTCGACCTCGGCGTAGTTGATGAGCTCGATGTTGGGGTGCTGGCCCACCTACACCATCTTGGGGGTGAGGATGCACGCGGAGCAGTCGAGGGTGGGGAAGGTCTTGTCGAACTGGGCCATGTGGCCGCCGATCGACTGGGCGCGCTCCACCATGTAGACCTTGTAACCCGCGTCGGCCACGTCGAGCGCGGCCTGGATGCCGGCGATGCCGCCGCCCACCACCATGACCGTGTTCTTGACGTCGACCTCGCGCGTGTGCAGCTCCTCGAGCAGCGCCACGCGCGCCACGGACCCGGCCACGAGCGCCTTGGCCTTCCTGGTGGCCTCGTCCCGGTCCTCCGTGACCCACGAGCAGTGCTCGCGGATGTTGGCCATCTCCATCAGGAACGGGTTCAGCCCGGCCTTAGAGATCGCGCCGCGGAACGTGGGCTCGTGCATGCGCGGGGAGCAGGCGGCCACAACGATGCGCGTCAGCTTGTGCTCGGCGATGTCCTTGCGGATGAGCTCCTGCCCGGGCTCGGAGCACATGAACTTGTAGTCGCGGGCGAGCACCACCCCTTTCAAGCCTTCGGCGAACTTGCGCACTTCCTCGACATCGAGCTTGCCGGCGATGTTGGAGCCGCAGTGGCAGACATACACACCGATACGGGTCGTCATCTCGTCACTCCTTGCCTACAGCGCCGCCGCGACGATCTCGGCAATATCCAAGATGCGCAGGCTGTCGCTCAGGTTGGTCGTCTTGGTCCCGTCCTCGAGCATGATGACGCAGTAAGGGCAGGCCGTGGCCAGGATGGTCGCCTCCTTGCCCACCGCCTCGTTGACCCTCACCTCGGAGAAGCGCTCGCCCTTCTTTGACTCGAGCCAGATGCCGCCGCCGCCGCCGCCGCAGCACAGGGCGTCCTCGCGGATGCGGTCGAGCTCCACGAATTTCACGCCCGGCACGGCCTCGAGCACCTTGCGCGGCGCGTCGTACACGCCGTTGTGCCGGCCCAGGTAGCACGGGTCGTGGTAGGCCACGGTGGCTTCCACCGGCGTCGTCATCTTGAGCTTGCCCTGCTCGAGCGCCTCGGCCAGCACCTCGGTGTAGTTGCGCACCCGGATGCCGTCCATCCCGCCGTAGTACTTGGTGAACATGTTGTAACAGTGCGGGGAGCTCGTGATGATCTCCTTGACCCCGTACTTGCGGAACAGATCCTGGTTCTTCCCGGCCAGTCCCTCGTACTGCTCGAGGTTGCCGATGCGGTGCGACGGATCGCCGCAGCACGAGGCCTCGGTGCCGAGGATGCCGAAGTCGATGCCCGCCGCCTGCAGCACCTTGGCCATGGCCTGGGCCACGCGGCGCGTGCGCGGATCGTAGGCCGGCGTGCAGCACGTGAAGTACAGCGTGGACGTGCCGGCCGTGGAGATGTGCTTGACCTCCAGGTCCTTGATCCAGCCGGTGCGGTCGGCGCGGTCGCCGAGCCACGGGTTGCCGTTGGCCGTGATGCTCGACAGGGCCGTGCGCAGCGTGTGCGGGATGACGTTCATCTCGGCCATCTGGCTGCGCACCGAGCGGAAGATATCGATGATCTCGATCTCGCGCGGGCAGCGGCTCACACACGTGTTGCATGTCGTGCACTTCCACACGTCCTCACCCTCGAAACCCTCGAGACCGAGCATGGCGAGGCGGATCATGTTGCGGATGCCGAGGTGGCTGACGAGGCCCCACGGGCACGACGCCGTGCACGTGCCGCACTGGTAGCACGAGAGGAGGTCCTTGCCGCCTCCCTCGATGACCATCTCGGTGATTTCGTTGCAAGGGACGATGGCCTGTCTCATGTCTGGCTCCTTAATCCGAGGGCGCTTTTCCCCGCCAGATGATCTGCGCGAAACCCTCGCGGGCAGCCATGATTTTCGTCATGGCCACCAATGCGCGCGAGCCCATAAGGTGCTACCGATAATCGGCGCTGAGGTTACGGAGGCAAGCCGATGGCAGAGACGAAAATCCTGGCGTTCGTGTGCAACTGGTGCTCGTACGGCGGCGCCGACAACGCGGGCGGGATGCGGCTCAAGTACCCGGCCGATGTGCGGCTCGTGCGCGTCATGTGCTCCGGCCGCATCGATCCCGTGTTCATCATCAAGGCGTTCGAGAGGGGAGCCGACGGCGTGATCGTGAGCGGCTGTCACCCGGGCGACTGCCACTACACGGCCGGCAACTACCACGCGCGGCGCAGGTTCGCGGTCTTCCGCGAGCTCATGATCTTCATGGGGATCGATCCGCGGCGCGTGACCTTCTCCTGGGTCTCGGCCTCCGAGGGCGGCAAGTGGCGCGACGTGGTCTCCGAGACCGTGGAGCGCGTGCGGGCGCTGGGTCCCTTCGAGGGGTACCGCGGCCTGACCGGGAGGCAGCATGGGTGAGCTCCAGGAACTCGCGAGGAAGCTCCTTGCCGACGGCGCCGTGAAGGTGGTCATCGGCTACGAGGAAGGGCCGCGCGGGGTGCGCCCCGCGTTCATCACGACCCCCAAGGACGCGGACCGCCTCGTCTTCGACGAACGCTGCGTCCACAACCTCACCATGTACCTCACGCCCACGCGCAAGCACATCGCGGCTCTCGGCAAGCCGGCCATCATTGTCAAGGGCTGCGACACGAGGTCGCTCGCCGGGCTCATCCGGCAGTCGCAGGTCAAGCGCGAGAACGTGGTGGTGATCGGGGCGCGTTGCGGCGGCGTGCTCAAGGATCCCTCCGTGAAGGCGGCCATCGCAGAGGACACGGTCGCCGACCGCTGCCGAGGCTGCACCATCCGCGAGCCGCGGCTGGTCGACCACCTTGTCGGTGAGCCGAAGCCGGCGCCTCCGGGGAAATCGCTCGTGGATCAGAAGATCGATGAGCTCGACGCCATGACGCCCGAGCAGCGGCTGGCCTTCTGGCACGAGCAGCTCTCGCGGTGCATCCGCTGCCACGCCTGCCGCGAGGTGTGCCCCAACTGCTTCTGCGTGCGCTGCCTGGCCGACAAGGCCGAGCCCCTCGAGAGCTCGGCGCACCTGCGCGGCAACATGGCCTGGCACATGGTGCGGGCCATGCACCAGGCGGGGCGGTGCGTGGACTGCGGCGAGTGCGAGCGCGTCTGCCCGGCCGACATCCCGCTCCGGCTCCTGAACCGCAAGATCGCTCGCGTCATCGAGGCGCGTTTCGGACACAGACCCGACGACGATCCGGAATCGACGGCTCCGATCGGCAGCTTCCAGCCGGAAGACGGACAGGAGTTCATCCGGTGACACGAAAAGCATTCATTACCGAATCGGATGTGAGGGCGCTCGCGGCCGATCTCATCGCCGCGGGCACGCGCGTCGTGGCCCCGGGCCGCGTCGGGACCCCCCTGGGCGAGCGCATCGAGTACCGCGTCGCAAACAAGGTGGACGAGATCCTTCTCGGGCAGGACGAGCCCGCGAGGTCGCTCAAGGACTTCTTCCTGCCGCCGACCGACGTCATCCTCGCGTGGCAGGAGAAGAAGGACCAGGTGGAGCTCACGCCGGTTTCGAGCACGTTCGCGCCGCAGGTCATCATCGGCGCCAAGCCGTGCGACGCCGCGGCGCTCGAGATCGTGGACAAGGTCATGGACTGGGACTACCACGACGAGCTCTGGTTCGGGCGGCGCGCCGCGACCACCATCATCACGCTGGCCTGCGAGGGCGGGGACCGCTCCTGCTTCTGCACGGCCGTGGGGCTCGAGCCCTCGGGCACACGGGGCTCCGACGTCCTGCTCACGCCCGCGGCCGGCGGATACTCGGCCGAGATCCTCACCGACAAGGGCGAGAAGCTCGTCGCGGCGCACGCCGTTCGCTTCGGCGCGGACAAGGGCGCCGACGAGGCCAGGGCATTCGCCGAGAAGGGGCGCAAGCGCGTGGACGCCAACCTGGGCCTGAAGCCGGCCGAGGTGCGCAAGTGGCTCGCGGGCCACTTCGACGACGCGTTCTGGAAATCGATCGCGCTCGCCTGCCACGGTTGCGGCGCCTGTGCATCCGTGTGCCCCACGTGCCACTGCTTCGACATCGTGGACGAGTGCGAAGGTCTGGGCTGCGGGGTGCGCCGCCGCAACTGGGACACCTGCCAGACCGCCAAGTTCACCATGCACGGCTCGGGCCACAACCCGCGCGCGGACCAGAGCTCCCGCATGCGCCAGCGCGTCATGCACAAGTTCTGCATCTATCCGGAGCGCTTCGGCGAGATCCTGTGCACGGGCTGCGGCCGCTGCGCGCGTGTGTGCCCGGGCGGCATGGACATCCTCGAGGTCGTCTCCAAGGTGAACGAGATGGCCTGCGGAGGTGCGAAATGAACCTGTACCAGCCGTACCTCATGAGGGTCGACGAGATCATCGACGAGACCGTGGACACGAGGACCCTGAAGCTCGCCTTCAAGGATCCGGCCGTGGCCGAGTCGTTCACGTTCAAGGCGGGCCAGTTCGGCGAGTACTCGGTGTTCGGCGCGGGCGAGTGCACGTTCTGCGTGGCCTCGTCGCCCACGCGCAAGGGTTACATCGAGTGCAGCTTCAAGAAGGTGGGGCGCGTGACCTCGGCCATGCGCGACGTGGACGTGGGCGCGACCATGGGCTTCCGCGGGCCCTACGGCAACTCGTTCCCGCTCGACAAGATGGAGGGCAAGAGCGTCGTCTTCATCGCGGGCGGCATCGGGCTCGCGCCGGTGCGCTGCGTGATCTGGAACGTGCTCGATCTGCGCGACAGGTTCAAGGACGTGACCATCGTGTACGGCGCGCGCACCGTGGGTGACCTCGTCTACAAGCGCGAGCTCGCGCAATGGGCTGCGCGCAAGGACGTCAAGCTGTGGCAGACCGTGGATCCGGGCGGCGAGACGCCGGACTGGAAGGGCGAGATCGGGTTCGTGCCCACCATCGTGGGCAAGGCCGCGCCGTCGCCCAAGGACGCCTACGCCATCGTGTGCGGACCGCCGGTCATGATCAAGTTCACGCTGCCCGTGCTCGCCAAGCTCGGCTTCTCCGACGAGACGATCTACACCACGCTCGAGAACCGCATGAAATGCGGCGTCGGCAAGTGCGGCCGCTGCAACATCGGCCCGGTCTACGTCTGCAAGGACGGCCCCGTCTTCACCGCCGCCGAGATCAAGAAGCTGCCCCAGGAGTTCTAGCCCGAAGCTCCGGAGCCCTCTTCCCAGCCGAATGGATCAATGCGAATCAAATGAGGATTCGGCGTGAACCCTGGTGGTAGACTCGGCACAAGGAGGGCTTCCCATGGGGAACACTTCGACGATAGGGAGACTGGCGTGCGCAACCGCGCTTGGGGCTGTCCTTTTGGCCGGGTGCGAAGGAGGCGGGGGCGGCGAGGTCGACGCGGGTGACGGGAGCCCGATGGACACGAGCGTCGACGCGGGAAACGATTCCGGACAGGACGGGGGCGGCGACGGGGGTGCCACGGACTGCCTCGACTGCCTCGACGATCCCGAGGACATGAAGTGCACGCAGAACGGCAACGTGGCGTGGAACCCGTGCGCGGCGAAATACTGCTGGGCCTCGGAGCCGGCAAGCGCGGGCGATTGCGGCGATTCGGCGGACTGCCTCACAGCGGGCGGCGACTGCACGTATACGCTCACCACGGACGCCGCGTGTCCGGACGGCGCGCGCTGGGACCTGTTCGACACCGCGCTCGGCTGCGCCAACGGCAACTACCAGGCCACCTGCTGCTTCCCGTTCGGCGGCGACTGCACCTTCCACGGCGGCAGCTCCATGGGCATCGACGCCGATCCGTTCACGTGCGAGGCCGCGTCCGTCTGCATCTCGGGCGTGCAGCAGGACGCGTGCGCGTATGACGCGGACATCAGCGACGGCTTCGGGGGGGCGGCATGGAACGCCGACGTGACGATCACGGCGCTCCCCGGAAGCGCGCTCAAGATCACGGGCGTGCACCACGACACGGGCGCCACCTTCACCTGTGAGGGCCAGGCCGCGGACGATTTCGGCCTTGAGCCCACGATCTGGGAGTGCGAGGCGTGCGATGCGGCCTCGGTCTGCACCACGTGCAGCGTGACCCACACGGGGCTGTGCCAGATATGATCTGCCTTCGAGGGAGGGAAAATGATGCGGGAATATTTATCCGTTATCGTGTAAGATACGACTCAGCGTATATCATTCAAGACGCATGCCGTGGGACGGCAATGAGACAAAGGAGACAGTTGATGATGATGAATCCACGTATTTTTGTTTCGATGTGTGTTCTCGCTTTTTGTGCCTTTTCGGCATGCAGCGACAATGGTCGAAATGACGACGTTGGCACGGATTCCGCGACGGGGACCGACGGCGACACGGACACCGAAACCGACTTGGACGCGGGTACGGACACGACCACGCAGACGGACGATTCCACCGATTCAACCGATAACGGGTGCGCCGACGGGACCGAGAAAATCTACCTCGTGGATCACACCGGCTACCTGTGGAGCTTCCTGCCGCCGGACAAGAAGTTCGTGAACGTCGGCAAGGTGAAGTGTCCGGGCACCACCCAGCCGTATTCCATGTCGGTCGCGCGCGACGGCACGATTTATATGGTCTTTGCAAACGGTCTCAACTGCGAAGGCCTGTTCAAGATCAGCTCCAAGGACGCGTCCTGTATCGAAAAGACGGCGTTCACGTGCGGGGACAATGGATTTGGCACCTTCG
>JAQTNF010000057.1 GCA_028713995.1 Deltaproteobacteria bacterium
GAATCTCTGAAAGCCGGCGACCGCTGTCCCGAATGCGAGCGCGGAAAACTGTACGTGCACCCGCCGTCCGTTCTGGTGCGCGTGATGGGCATCGCGCCGCTCGCGGCGATCGCGTATGAGCTCGAAAGGCTGCGGTGCAACGCGTGCGGCGAGGTGTTCACGGCGAAAGCGCCGGAGGGAATCGGCGAGGCGAAGTACGACGAGAGCGCGACGGCGATGATCGCTCTCCTCAAGTACGGTTGCGGCATGCCGTTCAATCGCCTCGAGCTTCTGGAGCAGGAGCTCGGCATCCCGCTGCCCGCATCGACGCAATGGGAGGTCGTCGCGCCCGCGGCCGCCAAGCTCGAGCCGGTATTCACGGAGCTCATCCGCGCTGCGGCCCAGGGCGACGTGCTGCACAACGACGACACGCGGGCGAAGGTCCTCATGAGCTTCATCCACACCTGCGAGCTCAACGACATCAATCCGTTGCTGAGATTCCGAGGAAGACTGGACTGGCGCCTTGGGGGTGATCACCTCGTGCCTCGACTTTGCGTGCACGAAGCTGAGTTCTGGCGCATCAGGACAGTTCTTCTCCAGCCAACCGCGATACCGTTTCAGCGTGCCTTGGATGCCGCCAAACCGCTTCTTGTAGACGGCAAAAGAACACTCGCTTCGGTCGTCTACTTGTCTGCCTGTTGGAATGGTACCAACCTCTCTGACGACTCGACTGTACCCCGACTCTTTGGCGAATTCCTTTTTACGCACCGTATCGGCGCCCAGACGCTTGGCGATCGCTTGAGCTGCGGCAACCACGTCGTCTTTTGCTGGATTACCCATCATTGACCTCCTGAAGCAGCACCGCAGCAGTCAGTCACGGTTCGATTCGTACATCGTTTGCCCCTGGTGCCGGGCCCCCTTGCCCGGCGTCGCCTTCGGCCGCTTGTGCTTGCTGGCTTTCTGTCGTTCGGTAGTGATCTCAGGCAACTCCTCGTTCAGCCGCGCCTCGATGAAGACGCGCATCTCGTCCTCGTCCGGCAACGCGAGCTGGTACTTCGAGACGAAGAGCTGGCTGTTCATCCCGGCGATGGCGTACTTGACCAGCGCGTTCTTCTTCTGCGTGCACAGGAGAATGCCGATCGGCGGGTTGTCGCCTGGGCTCATCTCGTGCTCGCGGTACCAGCTCACGTAGGTATTGAGCTGGCCGAGGCACTCGTGGGTGAACCCGTTGCTCTTGAGCTCGATGAGCACGTGGCACTTGAGGATAATGAGTTCGATGAAATGGGTGAACGACAACGTGCCAAGGAGTGTTTCCGATGGAATGCCGGGAACGTCGGTTTGGCCGCCGGCATCAATCTCTCGGGCTGCCGCCGATTGCGAAACCAGCGATTTCGCGAAAGGAGGCAGGGCGCCGGACTGCGAAATCAGTGATTTCGCAATCTGGCGGTTGACTCCCAGAATAATGTCGATTCGCCGAGCTGTCGAGCAGGGTCTACCCTCATCCGGGCGCGGCTCATCCAGGCCGCAGCGCGGCGGGCACGGGGCCGAGCTCGGGATCCTCGTCGGCCGCGAAGGCCCACAGGCCGACGAGCGGGACCGTGCGGCCCATGGGGACGACGCGGCAGTAGCGCCCGAGAGCCGTGAGGAAGGCCGGGTTCGAGGTGAAGCCGCCTGACAGGTGCAACGTCGCTGGCCTGCCCGCAAAGTCGAAGGCGTTGCGCGCGAGCCCGTGCACGAACCTGGCCACGGCCTGCTCGGCGCGCTCGCCCGCGGCGAACGCGTCCATGATGCGCTCGAGCGCGTAGGTGCCGCACGTGACCGGTGTCCACTCGTCGCCCACGGCGAGGCTCGCGAAGTCCACCCGGTAGAAGTGGCCGATCATCTCGAGGGTGGCGCCCGTGGCCGCGGCGCAGCCCACGGACCAGTCGAGCCTGACGGGCCTGCGGCCCGCGAAAGAGACGAGCTTGGCGTCGCGCGAGCCGAGGTCGAGCACCGTGAAGTCGTCATCCCGGACGAGCGCCAGCGCGCCGCGGGAGAGGGAGATGAGGTCGTTCTCGAAGTGCGCGGACCGGCCGCGCGCCGTGTGCCCGGTGCCCCAGTCGAGGCGCGAGCTCCCCGCCGCCATCTCGCGCGTCGGGACGATACGCACCGCTTCCTCACCCGTCTCCCAGACCTTGCACCACGAGCTGCCCGCGTCGCAGAAGATCACGGGGTCCCTCCGGTGCACGCCAGGCGGATGAAGGCCTCGACCTTGGCGCGCGTGGCCGCGGATACGGAGTCGTGCACGTCCACGGGCATGCCGCGGTGGCGTTCGGCGAGCGACCTCGCAAGCGCGGCCTTCTGGCAGAAGCCCTGGCTGAAGAAGACCACGGGCAGCCCGTCCGGCACGAAGGTCTCGAGGTCCATGTCCGCGGGACGGCCCTGCTCCACGCAGCGCGTCCAGCCCAGGACCTGCGTCGTGTCCGGAAAGAGATCGAGCAGCCCGATGGGATGCGGCGGCGTGCCCCAGAAGCCCACGGTCGGTTCGACGCGCGAGGCCCGGGCCTCGTCCTCCTCCCGCACGGTGAGCGGCTCCACGATGGCTCGCATGATGCGCACGACCCGCTTCTTGAGCGGGCCGGTCGCGTCGCTGAGGAGCGTCGGGCCGGTCGCGTCGCTGCCGGCGTTCACGGTCGCGATCACCTCGATCTCCAGCCGATCGCGCATGAGGCGCGCCGCGTACCTGCCGCCGTCGCACTTCTCCGGGCCGGTGGCGGCCACGATGCACGCCAGCTTGGGCGCGAGCGCCGCGGCGTTGTCCACACAGTTGCGGATGATGTGGCAGTAGGCGTCCGGCACCACGCGCGACACGGGCGCGCCATAGTCGATGTCGAGGTCCACGAGGTCCGCGCCATGCCTGTCGGCGGCCTCCTTGAGCGCCTCGCGCGGCGGGACGCCGTAGAAGCCCACCAGCCTCCCCGGGCGTGCGAGGATCTCCGGGATCGTGTCCGCGACGACGAGCATGGCCCCTTGCATACACGGTTCGGCCGGGGCAGGGAATGGCGGTCGAGGAGTTGACCGGAAATGATTAATCTCTAATGCTTGGCACCTTCCCCACCTTGGCACCTTCCCCACCTTTTGTATTACGGTGACGTTGTGAGATGACGCGACTCCCTCAAACCGTTATCTTCACTCTCGTGCTTGCCTTTGCCGTCTGCTCGGGAAGCGGCTCGAAAGCCAAGGACGCCGGCCCGGACGCGGACACGGGCTCAGGCAGCGAGGCTGACAGTGGGAAGGACACCGGGTCCGACTTCGACACCAATCTCGATGCGGGCCCTGACGCGAACGTTGACGCGAGCATCGACAGGAAGGAGCGCGCTTTTGGTGACCGGGAACGATCGCGCGGTTCGCATGTCGGGAAGCGGGCTCCCGCGCTGGGTGCTCCCGGCCGGCGGGGCGTTCGTCGCGGTCCTGATTGCGGCGGTGCTCGTGGCCGTGCTCTCCGGTCGCAAAGAGGAGGCCAAGGCGGACACGCGCTGCTCCTCGGACGTGAGCTGCGGCCAGGGACGGATCTGCGCGGCGGGCGGATGTATCCTCCTCCTCTCGTCGGAGAACGCGGACCTGTGGCGCGAGGAGCTCGCCGCCCAACTCACGCCGGGCAGGGTGTGGAGCCCGCGCAACGCGGTGGGAGAGAAGATCGTCCCGGCCGTTGTGTGCCCGGCGCCGTCCGGGATCGTGGAGAAGCCGGACGACGCCAAGGTCCGCCCCGTGAGCCGTGTGACTGTGGTGGAGCTCGGCGCGGGGAAGATCACGACGCACGCGCAGGTCTCGGTCATCGGCGAGCAGTGGGTCGAGTCCGTGCGCGCCTGGCTGCCGTCGTACGTGAAGATCAAGGGAGCGGGTCTGTGCATCTCGCCGGACGCCAGCTTTGCGGTGCTCGGCGCGGGCCAGTGGCGGGGCAGGAAACGCTCGTACGCGGACGTGGCGCTCAAGTCCGCGGCCCCCGCGGGCCGGGTCGGAGGGGCGGGGGTGGCCGTGACGTCGCCCGCGCCGGCTCCCGACAAGGACGGCATGTCGGTTCTCACGATCGAGCTCGAGCCGGTCTTCGGGACGAGCCAGGGCCACACCGTGCTGGCCGTGCCACTCGGCGCGGAGATCGCGTCGCTGCAAGGCCCGCGGCCATCGCTGGAGCGCCTGCTCAAGGGGTACGTGGTCTACGACTGGGATCACGGCTCCACGCCGACCGAGGTGACGGTGCGCTACAAGGTCCCGCCCCAGGCCTTGCCCGCCCTCGACGTCGCGTCCGTAAATCCGTGACGGCAAGGGACGATTGCCGTCTTCCCGATCGGACGGCGGTCCGCTTGTGACGCGAGTCCTTTTGGCGCTATACCCCGCCACGATGAAGCCCGTGCTCGCCATCACCCTCGGCGATCCCTCGGGGATCGGCCCGGAGATCGCGGCCAAGAGCCTCGCGACGGCCCTCGCCGTGTCGCGACCGGTCCTGTTCGGCCACGCTCCGTCCTTGCGCGCGGCCGCCCTGCGCGCCGGGCTCGACCTGCCCCTCGGCGAGGGTGGTGCGACGCTGGTCGGCAGCGGCCCCCCGGGTCCGGCCCTCGACACCCCGGGACCCGAGGCCGCCCGCGCGGCACTCGAGGCGCTCGACGCGGCCGTGGACGCCGTGCTCGCGGGCCGCTGCGAGGCACTGGTCACGGGCCCGGTCGCGAAGCGCCACATCGCGGGCCTCTCGCCGGGCTTTACGGGACACACGGAGCACCTCGCGCGGCGCGCCGGCCTCGGCCCCGACGACGTGACGATGACGTTCATCGGCGAAAGGCTCGTGGTGGGTCTCGCCACCACGCACGTGCCGCTCGCCGACGTCCCTCGCGCGGTGACCTCGTCCCGGATCGAGCGCACGGTCGTGCACGTGATCGAGGCGGCGAAGCGGCTCCATTCCGGACAACGGCCGCGCGTGGCCGTGGCGGCCCTGAACCCGCATGCGGGAGAGGGAGGGCTCCTCGGCCGAGAGGAGATCGATCTCATCGAACCCCTGTGCCGGCGCCTGGGAGCGGCTCTCGACGCGACCATCTCCGGACCGCATCCGGCCGACGCGGCGTTCCGCGACGCGGTTGCGGGCCTGTACGACGGCGTGGTCGCTCTGTACCACGATCAGGCCATGATTCCCTTGAAGCTCCTCGGCTTCGGCCGCTTCGCCAACGTCACGCTGGGACTGCCGTTCGTCCGCACGAGCCCGGATCACGGCGTGGCGTACGACATCGCGGGACGCGACGCGGCCGATCCGGCCGGGATGAGGCGCGCGATAGAGGTCGCGGTAAGGCTCCTTTCGCCATGACGGACGCGCCCGGGATCATCAGCATCCGCGGCGCGCGGACGCACAACCTGAAGGGCGTCGACCTCGACATTCCGCGCGGCAGGCTCGTCGTCGTCACGGGCCCGTCCGGCTCGGGCAAGTCGTCGCTCGCCTTCGACACCATCTACGCCGAGGGGCAGCGCCGCTTCGTCGAGTCCCTCGCGCCCTACGCGCGCCAGCTCATCGGCCAGATGGCCAAGCCCGACGTGGAGTCCATCGACGGGCTGACGCCCACCATCGCCATCGACCAGAGATCGGCCGGCCGCAACCCGCGGTCCACGGTCGGGACGGCCACCGAGGTGTACGACTTCCTGCGCCTGCTCTACGCGCGCGTCGGTGAGCCCCACTGCCCCAAGTGCGGCAGGAAGGTGGCGGTCACCACGGTCGACGAGATGGTCGATCACGTGCTCGGGCTCGCGCGCGGCACAAGGTTCGCGGTCCTCGCGCCCTTCATCCGGGGCAAGACGGGCGACTTCAAGCGCGAGCTCAAGCGCCTGAAGCGCGAGGGCTTCGTGCGCGTCATGATCGACGGCGAGGTGCGCGATCTCACCGAGGACATCTCGCTCGCCAAGGCCGAGCCGCACACCATCCACGTGTACGTCGACAGGCTCGTCAACGACGACGGCATCAGGAACCGCCTCGCGGA
The DNA here is from genome assembly GCA_028713995.1 of Deltaproteobacteria bacterium. Taxonomy (GTDB): domain Bacteria; phylum Myxococcota_A; class Polyangia; order JAAYKL01; family JAAYKL01; genus JAQTNF01. The sequence goes on from JAQTNF010000057.1 coordinate 5,973, forward strand.
CAGCGTGGAGCTGGCGCTCGGCCTGGCCGAGGGGCTGGTGGTGATCTCCCCGGTCGAGGGCGAGGACGTCACGTTCAGCGACAGGTACGCGTGCATCGAGTGCGGCATCTCGCTCCCGGACCTCTCGCCGACCCTGTTCTCGTTCAACAACCCGGCCGGGGCGTGCCCCGCCTGCGGGGGGCTCGGGGAGACCTCCGTGTTCGACGAGGACCTGATCGTGCCGGACCCCACCTTGTCGCTCAAGGAGGGCGCCATCGCGCCCTGGTCACGCCGCAACGCCGCCTACTACCAGCAGCTCCTCGGGGCCGTGGCCGCGCGCCGCGGCATCGACCTCTACGCGCCGTGGAAGGATCTGCCCGAGGCGACCCGGCGCGTGATTCTCGACGGCACCCCGGACGAGGTGGAGTTCACGGTCGACAGCGACGATCGCAAGCTCGGCTTCAAGAGGCGCTTCGAGGGCGTCGTTACGAACCTGGCGCGCAGGAGTCGGGAATACGATCGACGCAAGACCGGGGACGCATCCGACGAGGACTACGACTTTCTGGCCGACGAGTTCTCGAGGTTCATGCGGCGCGAGACGTGCCGGGCGTGCAACGGCGCGCGCCTGCGGTCCGAGAGCCTGCACGTGCTCGTCGAAGGCAAGAACGTCGCGCAGGTGACGGCCATGACCGTGGAGCAGGCCTCCTCGTTCTTCGCTTCCATCACCCTGCCCCCGCGCCGCGCGGCGGTGGCCGAACGCATCCTCGCCGAGGTCTCGCGCAGGCTCGACTTCCTGCGCCGGGTGGGCCTCGACTACCTGACCATGGACCGCCCCACCGCGACCCTGTCGGGCGGCGAGGCGGAGCGCATCCGGCTCGCGACGCAGATCGGCTCGGCCCTCGTGGGCGTGACCTACGTGCTCGACGAGCCCTCCATCGGCCTGCACCCGCGCGACGTCGGCCGCCTGATCGGGACCCTGCGGGGCCTCGTCACGCGCGGCAACTCGGTCATCGTGGTGGAGCACGACGAGGCCACCATCCGCGAGGCGGACCACGTGATCGACATGGGCCCCGGCGCGGGCGCCCTCGGCGGCCACGTGGTGGCGCAGGGCACGCCCGACGAGATCGCGGCTTGCCCTTCGTCCGTGACCGGCCGCTATCTTTCGGGGCGGCTCGCCATCGACGCGCCGGTCCGGCGCCGTTCGCCCGACAGGCGGGCCATCGTTGTCGAGGGGGCGCGGGCCAACAACTTGAAGTCGATCACGGCGCGCTTTCCGCTCGGGCTCCTCGCTGCGGTGACGGGCGTGTCCGGCTCGGGCAAGAGCTCCCTCGTGGTCGACACGTTGCTCCCGGCCCTGCGCCAGCGCCTGTACCGCACGGGCACGCGCGAGATCCCGCTCGACCGCGTCGTCGGCCTCGAGCACGTGGACAAGGTCATCGACATCGACCAGAGCCCCATCGGCCGCACGCCGCGCTCGAATCCGGCCACGTTCACGGCCGTGCTCACCGACATCCGCGAGGTCTTCGCGGGCCTGCCCGACTCCCGCATGCGCGGGTACAAGCCCGGGCGCTACTCGTTCAACGTCAAGGGCGGCCGGTGCGAGGCGTGTGAGGGCGACGGGCTCATCCGCGTGGAGATGAACTTCCTGCCCGACATGTTCGTGGAGTGCGAGGTGTGCGGCGGCAGGCGCTACAACCGCGAGACGCTCGAGATCCGCTACAAGGGCCAGAGCATCGCGGACGTGCTCGACATGACGGCGAGCACGGCGCTCGAGTTCTTCTCGGGCCATCCCCGGATCGGTTCGAAGCTCGCCACGTTCGAGGAGGTGGGCCTCGGCTACCTGAGGCTCGGGCAGGGCGCGGACACGCTTTCGGGCGGGGAGGCGCAGCGCCTCAAGCTGGCGCGGGAGCTTGCACGAAGGGCCACGGGCCGCACCGTGTACATCCTCGACGAGCCCACCACGGGCCTGCACTTCGACGATGTGCGCCGGCTCCTCGACGTGCTCGGGAGGCTCGTGGATCAGGGCAACACGGTCATCGTCATCGAGCACAACCTCGACGTCGTGAAGTGCGCCGACTGGGTGATCGACCTGGGGCCCGAGGGCGGCGCGCGCGGAGGCGAGATCGTGGTCGCGGGCGCGCCCGAGACCGTGGCCGCGTGCAAGGCCTCGCACACCGGGCGGTATCTCGCCTTGGCCCTCGCGCGGCGCAGGGTCTGACTCCACGCTCAACCCGGCGCGGTTGCTTGACGACACAAGAGGCGTATCCTAGTGTCCGAACATTCATCGGCGCACCGGGAAGGAGAGCCGGGCCCGGGGTGTTATCGAGGGGTCGGGAGGAGGAAAGAATTACGATGCTTTGGGAAGTCCTTATCCCCGCAAACGACAAGAATTCCCTGGCGACCTCGGTCGTGGTGGAGGCGGACAACTGGTTCTCCGCGCTTCGGAGCGGCCTCGACAAGTCGGGCATGGACGGCAAGCTCGTGTCCAACCTGGCCTGCGACATCAAGCCCGATCAGAGCGTGCTCGTCACGGACTTCGTGACGCGGAAGGTGTTCAGCCTGCGGCCCGTCATCGAGGGCCGTCCCTCCATTGTCGCGCCCAATACGCGTGCCCCGGCCTTTGAGCCCCTTGCGGCCGTGGCGGAGACCCCGCCCGCGCTGCCTGGGCTTCCCGACGATCTCGTGCCGCACACCGTGTTCTTCTGGCGCGACGAGTGCCCCGCGGACGGGAGCGGCATCCTGTTCCGCGAGCGGCTCCTCGCCGTGGCGCCCGGGACGCCCAAGGAGGAAGCCGGCACGCTGGCCATCGCCTACTTCGAGCGCCTGAAGGCCATGCCCGGCGAGAGCGACGCCAAGCTTTTCGTGAGCGTGCAGGTCTTCGATCACGAGTTCAAGGACCGTTCGCTCCGCCCGGCCGTGGCGGCGCTGACCTGGAAGGAGTGGAACCCCAAGAAGCCCAAGCTTCAGTTCCCGCTGTACGGCGAGGGCGGCGTCACGCTGAGCACGGTCAGCCCGCCCCTCAAGGAGCACGGCGCGCCCGCACCGGCAGCGCGGCTGTCCGTGGATCTCGGGTCGCGGCCGAAACCCCGGCAGGAGGCACCCATCGATCTCACACGGCGCTCGTCTCCTCCCGCGGAGCCGGTGCCGCTCGATCTTACGCCGACCATGCGCACGTCGTCGCCGCCCGCGGGCGAGCCGAAACCGATCCCCCTCGCCACGCCCGTCCGCGGCGAGGCGCGCAAGGGGCGCATCTCGGTGCCTCCGCCGCCTCCGCCGGGAGTGGTTGCGGGGCCTTCCTACGACGAGAAGATGGACGAAGCGTTCCACCGCATGCAGGGCATCTTCGAGATGCGCGATCACGACGCCGCGGCCAGGTTCGCCCTGGCCCTGGTGGGCAACCTCGTTCCCTGCGAGGCGGGCAGCTGCATGCTCCTCGCTCCGGGCCGTTACGAGCTGTATGTGGCCGCCGCCGAGGGACCCGCCGCGGACACGATCCTCGGCCGCGCACTGTCCCTCTCGAAGGGCATCGTCGGCTTCGCGGCGCGCACGAGCTCCGTGGTGAGCGTGAACGATCCCCAGAAGGATGCCCGGTTCTCGGGCGAGCTCGACGCGCTGACCGGCTTCCATACGAGGAACGTGGCCTGCGCGCCGGTCCAGCACGAGGGGCACACCCTCGGCGTCATCGAGCTCGTCAACAGCCCCCAGCAGAGCGGGTTCGAACGCATGGACGTCAACGTGCTCGCCTATATTGCGGGCGCCCTGGCCGAGTACCTGGCGACGTCGCTGCCGTCGCGCGAGGCCGACTTCAGCGACAAGGACTGGGCCGGCATCGTCCCCGCCAAGGGCAGGCCGGCGCAGACCAAACCCGCCGGGAAAAAGCCCTTGGCCGAACCTGCCGGGAAGAAGCCGATCGCCCATCCCGCGCCGGCCAGACCGCTTGAATTGACGAGGCCCGCCGCCAAACCGGCCGTGGCGCCTTTGCCGGCGCAACAAGCAGCCGGCAAGCCCCAGGCCCAGACGCACGCCGCGGTGTCGGGCAAATCTGGAAAGAAGAAGAAGAAGAGGCACTGAACCCGGCTCGAGATCCCGCCAAGTTCCTTGAGATCGCTCAGCTGTCGGGGGAGATGGACGGCGCCAGAGGGGGCTACTTGCAGTCGGGGCAGTTCTTGCTCTCCCCGCCGTCACATTTGCCGTCGCAGTTGCAGCTGCGGCTCTTGGCGCAGTCCTTGGCGGCTTTCTGCGGCTCGGGCTTGTCCTTCTTGTCTTCCTGACGATTCGGACCAGTGGGCGCGATCTTGCCCTTTGCCTCGTCCTTGGCCTTGGCGCCCTTTTTGTCGTCGACGCGGCCTGGGCCCGTGGTCTTGGTTTCTTCCTTTGCCTCGTCCTTGACCTTGGCGCCCTTCTTGTCGTCGATGCGGCCCGGTCCTGTGGTCTTGGTTTCTTCCTTTGCCTCGTCCTTGGCCTTCGCGCCTTTCTTGTCGTCCTGCCGGCTCGGGCCCGTGATCGTCCCCTTGCCCTCCTCTTTGACCTTCTCGCTCTTTTCGCCCTTCTGCCGGCCGGGACCGGTCGGGGGCACCTTGACCTCGCCCTCGGCCTTGGCGCCCTTCTTGTCGTCCTGCCGGCTCGGGCCCGTGGGGGTGACCCTGGTCTCGCCCTCGACCTTGCCGTCCTTCTTGTCGTCCTGCCGGCTCGGGCCGATCACCGGGGCGTCCTTGTTCTGGTCGACCGTGTTGACCGGAGCGACATGCCCGTCGCCCTTTTTGTCCTCCTGGCGCCGCGGCCCCACGGGCGTGTGGCCCTTCTCCTTGTCGCTCTTGATATCCGCCCAGTGGCCCGGCACGACGACTTTTGAACCGTCGCGCTCCTCGTAGACGGGCTCGACCCACTTGGAGTTGTTGTCCGGCGGCTCCTGCCAGCTTCCGGTCACCCACACGTAGCGGCTGTCGGCCGCATTCCACGACCATGAGCCCGCAACCCAGACGTAATGACCGCCCGGCGACGCGGGCTGCACCTCCTGCTTGGGCGGCGGCGGGGCTTCCTTGACATAGATTGGCTTCGGGTGGTCGGTGTGATTGTGGACCACGCATACGCATCCGGTCAGAAGCACGGACAGTCCGAGCCATGCCGCGAAGAACAAAACGATGTTTCTGAGTCCTTTCATTGTTCCCACACTCCTTTTTTTGTAATTTTTCACATGCTACCCGCCGGACGGACAACGGTCAATCGATGACGCACATCGCCGTTTGGCGCCAAGTCCTCTTATCTATTACGGTGGAGTCGCGAAAAAATTCTATCGAGGCGGTCAGCAGCCGCCGATGACGTGCGTGCCCCCACGACCCAGCAGCGCATCGTTCAGGGTCCCGGGGTTCGTGACGATCGCCCGTTTCCCGCCCCGCTCCAAAAATCCGCAGATGGCCTCCACCTTGGGCCCCATGCTCCCCGGCGGGAACTCGCCCCCCTTGAACATCTCGGTCAGGCGCTCGGACGTGATGGCGCCGATGGCCTTCTGCTCGGGCCTGCCGAACGAGGTGTAGATCTGGGGCACCTCGGTCAGGATGATGAAGATCTCGGCGCCGATCTGGCTGGCCAGGATGGACGAGGTCAGGTCCTTGTCGATGACCGCCTCCACGCCCTCGTAGGAGCCGTCCGGTTTCTTGATGATGGGGATGCCGCCGCCGCCGCAGGCGATGACGATGTTGCCGGCCTCGGCCGACTCGCGGATCATGTGCCGCTGCACGACCTTGATCGGCCGGGGTGACGGCACGACCCTGCGCCACCCGCGCCCCGAGTCGTCCACGATCTTCCAGCCGAGCTGATCGCGGCGCCGCTCGGCCTCCTCCTTCGAAAGGAACGGGCCCACGGGCTTGGTGGGCGCGGTGAACGCGGGATCGCCCGGATCCACGAGCACCTGGGTGATGACCGTGACCACGTACCGCTTGATCTGGCGCCTGCGCAGCTCGTTCAGCATGGCCTGCTGCAGGAAGTAGCCCAGGCTGCCCTCGGTCTCGGCCACGAGCACGTCGAGGGGCATCACGGGCAGCGACTTGTCCGCGGTCTCGTTGAGCAGGAGCAGGTTGCCCACCTGCGGGCCGTTGCCGTGGGTGACGACGAGCCGGTAGTCGCGGTCGATGAGGGTCTGCAGCGTCCGGCAGATCATGACCGCGTTGCGCTCGTGCTCCTCGATGGTCCCCTTCTCCCCCCGCTGCATGAACGCGTGGCCGCCCAGGGCCAGAAGGACGATGGGCTTCTCCTTGGTCGTCGGTTTCGCGGTCTGCATGAATGTGAGCTCCTTGCGGGCCAGACAGGGGTGCGGCCACGGGGGGGCCGCACCTACCTCCGGGGAACCCAGGACAGGTCGAGGATCGTGTAGGTCGGGTTGGCCGTCTCGAAGACCGGCTCGATGGGCATGCCGATCTCGGGCTTGGCGCCGCGCAGGTAGCTCATGATGACCGTGGCCACGCCGTCAATCTCCACCGAGATGATCTCGCACGGCACCGGGACGCGGTTGAACGCGCCGGGGTTCGCGACCGTGATGTGGGTGTGGATCCTGGCCGTCTTGCGCGCGAGATCCGTGATGTCCTCCCACGTCATCTTCTCGAGGCAGTCCGGGCAGTACACGCGCGGCGGCAGGTGGTAGTAGCCCGCCTTGCCCGAGGGATCGCACTTCTTGTTCACGCACTTGGTCGCCATCAGGCGGCCCTCGGTGAGCCCGCGGAAGAACGGCGTCTCCCCGCCGTATGTGTGGATGTGGATCGGATTGCGCGGCTTCTCGATCACCATCGGATCGAGCCTGCGCAGCACCGTCGCGGTGGGGTTCATGTTGTTGTATTCGTAACTATGCTTGGCCATGTTCCTCTCCTCCCTACTTCTTGATGACCGACTTGGGGTTCATCAGAATCGTGCACGTGACGTGCGATCCCACGCCCGCGTGGCTGATGGCCAGGCCGCGCTTCGCGTTCGGGACCTGGAGGTTGACGAAGTCCTTGGGCTTCTTCTTGCCGAACCGCTCCCACATCTCGGGCCGGGCGTGGAAGTGGGCCCACTTGCCCTGCAGCTGCCACAGGAGCTCGCCGACCTGCATGATGCCCGTGGCGCCCACGGCGTGCATGTTTCCGATGAGCCCGCCCGACAGGTTGGACGGCAGGCGGCCCTTCTTGCCCGCGAGGCTCTTGGGGAACGTGCCGTCCTCCGGGACCTTGAGGTACGCGTCGCCGCTCTCGATGTAGTCCGGGCCCATGCTGTATGGCCTCAGCCCGATGTCCTCGTAGGTCTGGATGTCGCTGATGGTGAACGCGTCGTGCAGCTCCACGAGGTCGAGCTCCTCGCACGGATCCACGATGCCGGTCATGTGGTACGCATAGTAGGCGGCCATGCGCGCCGCGAGGAAGCCCGTGAAACCCGGGTAGCGCTCCTTGTTCTTGCCGCCCTTGAGGCCCGCGTACAGCTTGAGCACGTCCTTGTTGTTCTCCTCGTTGGGCAGGAGCGGGATGTCCATGATGCGCCGATCCGCGGTGCGCAGCGTGTGGCTGCCCGCGCCGATCCACAGGCGGATGGGATGGGCGGACAGCTTGTAGGCCGTCTCCTCGTCGCACAGAAGCACGGCCGCGACGCCCACGCTCATCAGGCACGCGTCGTAGAAGCGCAGCGGGTCGGCCACGATCGGCGACTTCTCCACGTCCTCGACCGTGATGCGCGCCGGCGCCTGCGCGAACGGGTTGGAGCAGGCGTACCCGTGGTTCTTCACCGAGATCTTCGACATGGTGCGCCGGAACTTGGGCGACGACTTGCCGAAGGTCTTCCAGTAGCGCTGCGCCATGAGCGCGTAGTAGCCGGTGTAGATGTGCCCGAGCTCGGTCTCGTAGTCCTTGTCCGCGGCCGTGGCGATGTAGTGGTTGCCGGTCCACGTGTCGACCTCGTCCATGCGCTCCCAGCCCATGGCGAGCGCGCAGTCCGAGTAGCCCGAGGCGATGGCGTTGGCGGCCATCCAGATCGTGGAGCCGCCGGTCGCGCCGCCGGTCTTGACGCCGCAGTTGCCCATCGGATCGAGGCCGAGCCGGTCGTGGATGACCGACTCGCCGAGGAGCTGATCGCCGAAGTGGTCGGCGAAGTGCCCGTAGAAGCAGGTGTGGATGTGGCGCTTGAGCTCCTGGATGCCGTCGACCTTGAGGCCGTTCTCGAGGGCCAGCATGCGGAACGCCTCGACGGCCAGCTCCTCGGTCTTCTTCTCCGGATAGTGCTTCTTGAAGTCGCTCATTCCGGCGGCCACGATGTACACGGGCCGCATCTGCTTCGGTGTCGCCAGGTTCCCCTTGCCGAACTTGATCATGTGACCTCCTTGGGTTTTCTCGCCGGGGAAATCTATAACGGGCGGGGACGCCGGTTGAATGACAAATGTCAGTCCGTCCGGGCGCGCCGCCGCACGTCCCTTGTCACTGTCATCGGATGTTGATGCTGAGATCGACGGGCTTGCCGTCGCGCACCACCGAGAACGTGAGCTTGTTGGTCGAGCGCAGGTTCTGGTAGGCCGACAGGGCCTGATCCATGCTCGTCAGCTGGATGCCGTTGACCGACTTGATGACGTCGCCCTGCTGGGCGCCGAGGAGCGCGAGCGGGCTGTCGTTGCCGAACCTGCGCAGCTTGAACCCCACGACCTGGCCGTTCTCGCGCTGCGGGCGGATGCGCACCGAGCGCGCGAACTGCGTCGGATCGGCCAGCATCTTGTCGACGAGGGCGCGGTCCACGATGCGTTCCGTGTCGCTCACGGTCTTGATGCCGCTCTTGAAATCGGCGTTCCCCTGGTTGCTCGCGATGCGGACGGGCGGCGGGGCGCTCTGATCCCCGAACAGGTCGAGGTAGCACTCGTCGCTCAGGCCCTTGAGGAACAGGTAGCGCCACGTGATGCCCGAGACGGTCCTGTCGGCCACCGTGTCGCCGATGCGCACGAGCTTGCCCTTGCCGCCGGTCGTGATGTTCGCGAACGACCACTCGGGCGTGCCAGGAGAGGCCACGGTGGCGAGCAGGGTGGCTTCTCCGGACGTGCACGGGACGAGCGGGAGCGTGCCGTCGGAGGCCGTTGCCGGAGCGTCCTCGCCGTCGCCCTCCTCCCCGCGGCCGATGGGTCCCGTCACGGAATCGAAGATGTTGCGCGAAAGGATGTCCGAGCCGTCGCGCTCCTGCTGAAGGCTTTGGGCGGTCCTGGCGGCGCGGCTGCGCACGTCGACGCGAAGCCTCTCCTCGGGCGCCGGGACGAGCTCGGCCATGCTGCCCGCGATGATCTCGCTCGCGCCGCTGGCCGTCAGGAACGCTGCCACGGCCAGCACGGCCAGATTGAAGACCCAGAAGTACCTGGTGAGGATCTTTTCCATCCGCCTCGGATTCGGGCGCACGCCGGCGCCTCAGCCATGGGGTAGCCGAACTCGCGGGCAGTGTCCAGTTGACTCGGCCCGTTCGTGCCCCGTAATCTGCACCTGTTTTCGCGCCACGAGAGGGAAGAGGCCGACCATGGACCTGCGTTTTTCCGAGGAAGAGACCCTGATCCGCGACATGGCCCGCGAGTTCGCCAGGAACGAGCTCAAGCCCAACGCCGGGACGTGGGACGAGGAGTCCCGCTTTCCGGAGGACAAAATCCGGAGCATGGCCGAGCTCGGGCTCATGGGCGTCAACGTGCCCGAGTCGCTCGGCGGCGCGGAGGCCGGGCCCGTGGCCCTGTCGCTCGCCGTCACCGAGATCGCCAAGGGCTGCGCGTCGTGCGCGGTCACGCTCTCGGTGACCAACATGGTCTGCGAGGTCATCACGGCCTTCGGGACCGAGGCGCAGAAGCTGCGTTACTGCCCGAAGATCACGTCGGGCGAGTATGTGGCCGGCGCGTTTTCCCTGTCCGAGGCGGGCGCCGGGTCCGATCCGGGCGGTATGAAGACCACGGCCGTGCGCAAGGGCGATCGCTTCATCCTGAACGGAGAGAAGATGTGGATCACGTCCGGCGCGTACGCCGGCGTCCACGTGGTGTGGGCCCGCACGGGCGGCAAGGGCGCAAAGGGGATCTCGTGCTTCCTCGTAGAGGCGGGAACCCCCGGCATGAAGCCCGGCAAGAAGGAAAACAAGATGGGCCTGCGCGCCTCGAACACCTGCCCGGTGCTGTTCGAGGACTGCGAGGTGGGCGAGGACGCGCTCCTCGGGGTGGAGAACGAGGGGTTCAAGGTGGCCATGATGGCCCTCGACGGCGGGCGCATCGGCATCGCGAGCCAGGCTCTCGGGATCGGCCTCGCGGCCCAGGAGGCGGCCGTGGCCTACGCGAAAGAGCGTCAGCAGTTCGGCCAGGCCATCGCCAACTTCGAGGCCATCCAGTGGATGCTCGCGGACAGCGAGACCGATCTTTCGGCGGCGCGCCAGCTCACCTATCGCGCGGCCTGGCTCAAGGGGCGGCACCGTCCCTTCTCGCAGGAGGCGTCCATGGCCAAGACGTTCTCCACCGAGGCCGCGTGGCGCGTGTGCGACAATGCGGTCCAGGTCCACGGCGGCTACGGCTACGTCAAGGAGTACGAGGTCGAACGCCACTACCGCGACATCCGCGCGACCCGCATCTACGAGGGCACGAACCAGATCCAGCGCGTCGTCATCGCGCGCAACCTGCTGTGCAAGTAGGAGCGGGCCCTACCGCCGGGGCTTCCTGCCCTTCTTGGATCTTACGGGAGCGTCGCCCTTCTGCTCCCCGTCCTCGCGCGCCGGTTTATCCGCCGGCTTGTCCCGGCCCTTGCGCCAGTACGCGACGTCGAGGAACACGAGCCCGCCGCCCAGGAACGTGAGCACGAAGGCGTTGCCCACCATGCCTCCGGCCGGTGCGTTCCACTGCGGGACCAGCTTGAAGTAGCGGACGTCCACGGTCCCGCCCTCGCGGACCACATCGTCGCCCTCGTATGGACCGGAGCCCGTATATTTGGCCCCGTCCTCGTTCTTGAACGAATAGGTGACCGTGTGCGAGACCTTGGGCGCGCCTCGGCGCCTCGGTGCCGTGTTCGTCTCCACGTTCAGGATGCGCGCCTGCACTTTGGCTCCAATCATCTGCACGACGAAATCCTCGAGCCCCTGGAACAGGAGCGCGAGCCCGGCGACGAAAACGAGGGCGTACCCGGCGACGGCGATGGGGCGACGTTTCATGTTCCGCGACCTCCTCGCCCTATGAGGCCCGAAAATCCGGCGCAGTCAAGGGTGGTGGTGTCACGCCGCTCGCCGGGGCCGAAACGATGGCCGCGTGACCTGCTTTCCGGTATCCTTATAAAAATCGGCAAAACAACAGCGAGGAAGGAAGGTTTCGCAATGGGACATGAAGCGCAAGAACACCGGCCGCGAAGGTGTGTGTTCGAGGTGACGCTCGCCTGCAACCTCGGTTGCGCCCACTGCGGCTCGCGGGCGGGCAGAGCGCGCGACGACGAGCTCGAGACGACCGAGATCGCGAGGGTGCTCGGCGAGCTCTCGGGCCTCGGCTGCCCGCGCGTGACCCTCTCGGGCGGCGAGGTCATGCTCCGGCCGGATTGGCTCGACCTCGTGGCCGCGGGCCGCAAGGCCGGGCTGCGCGTGGGCATGATCACGAACGGGCTCGCCTTGGACAGGCACGCGGCGCGCGCAGCGAAAGAGGCGGGCCTTTCGGCCGTGGGCTTGAGCCTCGACGGCATCGGCCCCACCCACGATCGCCTGCGCCGCTGTCCGGGACTCTCTGAGCGCGTGCTCGCGGCCATGGAGGCGGCGGTATTCGAGGGGCTGCAGTTCTCGGTCGTGACACAGGTGAGCCGCGCGAACATCGCGGAGCTCGAGGCCGTCCGCGATCTGGTGGCCGCGCAAGGCGGCTTCGCCTGGCAGGTGCAGCCGTCCATCGCCATGGGCGAGCTGTGCGCGAATCCCGAGCTGACGCTTCGGTCGCGCGACATTCCCGGGCTCGAGCGCCAGGTGGCGCGGCTCGTAAAGGGATCGCGGCTGCGCGTCGACGTGGGCGATTCGCTCGGGTACTTCGGGCCCAAGGAGCGCACCTTGCGCAAGAGCCTCGGCCGCGCGTGCTTCGGCGGGTGCCAGGCGGGCCTGACCGTGATCGGCATCGAGTCGAACGGGAACGTGAAGGGCTGTCTGTCCCTGCAGCCGGGCTGCGGGCCGGGCGGCGAGCGGTTCGTGGAGGGCAACGTGCGCCGCGAATCGCTCGGCGACATCTGGCGCAGGTCCGGCGCGTTCGCCTACAACCGTCAGTGGTCCGTTGAAAACTTGGGCGGGTTCTGCCGGACGTGCGAGCACGCGCTCGCGTGCCGGGGCGGGTGCCTGAGCGTGCGCGTCGCGTCCGGCGGGGGCACCGAGAACCCCTTGTGCGCGCACCGGCAGCTCGCCTCGGAGCCTTTGAAGACGAGCGTCGCGGCCTCGGTCGCGGCGGGTGTGCTCGCGACCGTGCTCGGCGCCGGGAGCGCCGGGTGCTTCGGGTCGGATGCGGATGCGACGGCGATGTACGACGCGCCGATGGAGGACAGCGGCGTGGACTCGGGCGTGGACGCTGGCGCGGACGCCGACACCGACACAGATACAGATACGGACGCCGACAGCGACACCGACGCCGATACGGACTCGGACACAGACTCGGACGCGGGCGTCGATGCGGGCACGGACACGGACACCGGCAGCGCGACAGGAATGCCCCTGTACGACTTCGCCATGATCGGCATCACGACCAAAGAAGACGTCAGTCGAGGGTGATGCTCACGGACGGTCCGGACCAGCCCTGCTGCCCGATCAAGCTGGACACCCGGGAGTCGGGAGGCCCCACTGGGGGTACATGAGGGACGCGGCTCCCTGCGGTACTCGAGCCTGTTCCGCTCGAACGCGGCCGCGTCGACGAGGTCGGCCAAAACCAGATTTGCGCTTCGTCCACCATGCCGAATAAAAATACCCTTTGTCCGATTCCCACACGACAAGATCCCAGGGCCTGTTGACAGGGACCGGTCCGGCGAACATATAGGGCCATGTTCGAAATCACCCGCGAGCGGACCTTCTCGGCGGCGCACCAGCTGCGGCACTACCAGGGGCGTTGCGAGCGGATGCACGGCCACAACTGGCGCGTGCTCGTCACCGTGGCCGCGGACGAGCTCGACGGGCAGGGCATGGTCATGGACTTCCACGACCTCGACCGGCTCATGGGCGAGGCGATCGATCCTTACGACCACCAGCACCTGAACGAGGCCCCACCCTTCGACACCGTGAACCCGTCGTCCGAGAACCTGGCCCAGGTCATCGGCGAGAAGGTGGCCGCGCTCCTGCCCAAGGGACGCGTGCGCATCGTGCGGTGCGACGTGTTCGAGAACGACCGCTCCTGCGCCACGTTCCATTTTCCGAAATAGGGCGCGACATCCGTCCGAGGGAGAATCTCCGTCTACGCGGCCTCGAGCTCGCGGCGCGAGCCGAGCCTGCGGCGTAGGGCGCGCCTGCCGCGGTGCAGCCGCGACATGATGGTGCCCATGGGGCACGCGAGGCGCACTGCGGCCTCGGCGTAGGACAGATCTTCCACGTCGCACAGCCAGACCGCGTCCTTGAACTCGGGCCGCAGCTCGTCCATGGCCAGGGCCACGGGATCCGAAAGCGAGAGGTCCTTGTCCACGCCGCCGCCGTCCTCCATGGCGTGTCGCCCCATGTCGCCCACGGACCAGGCGGTGAGCGCGTGCGCCCCCTCGCGCTCGAGCACGCGGCGCTCCAGGCTGCGCCGCCGCGACAGGCTGATGTGCCGGTTGCGCATGACGCGCAGGAGCCAGGCGCGCAAATTGGTGCCCTCCTCGTAGCTGTCGATGAAGCGCAGGGCGAGCAGCAGTGTGTCCTGCAGCAGGTCGTCGGCCTCGTCCGGGTCGCCCGCGTACCACCTGGCCATGCGGCGCAGCTGGGGCAGGTGGGGCCTCAGCGTCTCGCCGGCCGTCCTCGGGTTCCTCGATTGGTTCGTGATTTCGTGTTTCATGCCCCCATGCGTACGCAACACGGGTGCCAGACTCCCCGAACGACTCCGGCACCTTCGTGGGTCGCGGAAGAAACTGCAACGATGACGGCATGTTGCGGTTCGAGCAGGTTTCGCGGGCAAACGACTCGGGATCTGGGCCGTCTGCCACGAAGGCGCGCGAAAGGGCTTCGAGCGTGACAATCTGGCATCCGAGCCGTGATGGATCGCAGGGGAGGGATCTCCGATTCTACTTCCCGCAGACTCATGGAACGATGTCGAGCGCGGTGTGCTCGGCGATGCGCAGGAAGTCGCGATCCAGGGTGAGCAGGGCCGCGCCGGTCTCGATGCACACCGAGGCGATGAGGCAGTCGACCGTGCCGCGCACGGTCACGCCCTTCTTGCGCAAGGAGCGGTAGAGCCGCGCCGCCTGCACGTGCGTTCCGAGCGACGGTTCGAGCAGCGGCAGGCGTGTGAGCAGGGAGAGCGCGCTCCTGAACCCGGTCTCGGTCCGAAACCCCTGCAGGGTCTCAGCCACGATGATGGGAATGGTGGCGAGCGGCTCGCCCGTCTCGAGGGCGAGCACGAGCCTGCGCGCGACCGGCGAGGGGTCGCCGTTGAAGAAGGCGCCCCACGCGGAAGTGTCGACGACGATCACGCGCGCTCGCCGCGCATGGCTCCCGCGTCGCCGTCCCACGGCAGCCGTCCCGCGAGCCCGAGCAGCGCCGCGTACACCTCGGCCTGGCTCACGAGGCTGCGCAGGGCGATGTCCACCACCTGCCGCTTGGTGCGCGCGCCCGTCACCTTCATGGCGCGGCGCAAGAGATCCTCGTCGAGGACGATGTTCGTGCGTTCCATGGCGTGGTTCCCGGCTTTCATACACCTAATCTAGCCTGCAATGTGTATTGAAGCAAGCTCACCCGACGGTTGGCAGCCCCCCAGACGCGCGGGGGCAGGCTCAGGCTTCCCAGTCCCTGAGGATGGTCGGGATCTCGGCGAGGACGTCGGTGGCCACGAGGGCGTGCTGACCCAGCCTGGCCGCGGCCCGATCGCCCGCGAAGCCGTGCAGGTACACGGCGAGCAGGGCCGCGTCGAGCGTCGAAACGCCCTGGGCCAGGAAGCCGCCCACGAGGCCTGTGAGCACGTCGCCCATGCCGCCCGACGCCATGCCCGGATTGCCCGTGGGGTTGACGAAGACGCGCCCGTCCGTCGCCGCGATGACCGTGCGCGCGCCCTTGAGCACGATCACGGTCTTGAGCTTTGCCGCTGCCTCGCGCGCGGCGCCGACGCGGTCGTTCTGGATGTCGGCCACGGACCTGCCGGTGAGCCGCGACATCTCGCCCGGATGCGGCGTGAGCACGAGAGGGGCGCCAACGCGGCCGAGCACGCCCGGCTCCGAGGCCAGGATGTTGAGGCCGTCCGCGTCGATCACGGCAGGGACCTCGAGGGATCGCAGCAGGCCCGAGACGACCTCGCGCACGCCCTCGGCCGTGGACAGGCCCGGCCCGAGCGCCACGGCCCGCTTGCCGTCGAGGAGCTCGTCGATGCTTTCTTCGCCGAGGGCCTCGACCATGACCTCCACGCACCTCGACTCCACGAGCGACCTGGCCTCGACCGTGGTCGCGATGGTGACGAGGCCTGCGCCCGCGCGCATCGCGGCCTGCCCGGCCATGACCGCGGCCCCGGTTTTCCCCAAGGAGCCGGCCACCACCAGGAGGTGGCCATAGATGCCCTTGTGCGTGTCGGCCTCGCGCCGAGGCAGGAGGGCGCGGGCAGACGCCTCGGACAGGAGCACACCGTCGATGCCCGCCATCTCGGTGACGGCGGCGGGCGCGCCGAGCGGCACCACGTGGATGCGGCCCGCAAGGTCAACTCCCGGGTGCACCACGAGCCCGCGCTTCAAGTGTCCGAAGGTGCAGGTCGCTGTTGCGCGCACCGCGACGCCGCACGGGCGGCCCGTGTCCGCGTCGAGGCCCGAAGGGACGTCGAGGGCGAGCACCCTGACGCCACTCGCGTTGACGGCGTCGATGAGGTCGGCCAGAGGTCCCTCGACCTTGCGCGAGACCCCGGTGCCGAGCAGGGCGTCCACCACGAGATCGCATTCCGCGAGCCGCGGCGCCGCGATTGCGCCGGAGGCGTTCTCGATCGCCTCGCCGGACGCCTCCAGGATGGCGAGGTTCGCGAGCGCGTCACCCTTGATCGCCTCGCGCGCCGCGGCCAGGAGGACGCGCACCTCGAAGCCCATGGCCGCGAGGTGTCTCGCCGCGACAAAGCCGTCGCCGCCGTTGTTGCCCGGCCCGCACACCACGGCCACGCGTCTTCGCCCACCGACCATGGCGGCCGCAACGCGGGCGGCACCGCGCCCCGCGTTCTCCATGAGGACGATGCCCGGGACGCCGAACCTCGCGCTCGCCAGGCGGTCGTACTCCCGCATCTGGGCGCGGGTCATGAACACGTGCTCGTTCCACATGTCAGGCTCCTCCTTCGAGGACGACGACGGCCACGGCGATCCCGCCGGCGTGGCTCAGGCTCAGGGTCTGGCGCACGACCCCCATGGCCGAGGCGGCCTCGGCGGCGCGTCCATGGAGCGCGAGGGCCGGGGCCCCGTCGGTCGCGCTCACCACCTCCAGGTCCTTCCAGACGAGCCCGGCCGGCGCGCGCAGGGCCTTGATGGCCGCCTCCTTGGCCGCGAACCTGGCCGCCAGGCGTTCGGTCGACACGCGTCCCTCGCCGGCGCGCTCGAGCTCGCGGTCCGTGAAGACGCGTTTCTTGAAGAGATCCCCGTGCCGCGCGAGCACGTCGCGCATGCGCTCGACCGGGCAAACGTCGATTCCGATCCCCAGGATCACCTCTCCCCCATGGACACGAGCATCTCGCGCACCGCGGCCTCCATGCCGCAGAACACCGCGCGGGCGATGATCGCGTGGCCGATGTTCAGCTCCTCGATCTCCGGGATGTCCGCCACCTGGCGCACGTTGTGGTAGTGCAGCCCGTGGCCGGCGGCCACGGCCAGGCCCAGATCGGCCGCCTGCTTCGCGCCCTCGGCGATGCGCGCGAGCTCCAGGGCGCGCCTGGAGCGCGGCGCGTCGCAGTACTCGCCCGTGTGCAGCTCCACCATGTCCGCGCCGGCCCTGCGGCTCGCTTCGATTTCTTCGCTCTTGGCGGCGATGAAAAGGCTGACGCGGATTCCGGCCTCGTGCAGCGATCCTACGGCCGCGGACACGCCCGCGAGGTCGCCGGCCACGACGAGCCCGCCCTCTGTGGTTCGCTCGGAGCGGCGCTCGGGCACGAGCGTGCACATGTCGGGTCGCACCACGCGCGCGATGCCGATCATCTCGTCGGTCGCGGCCATCTCCAGGTTGAGGAGCGTGGTGACCACCTTGCGCATGAGCTCGAGATCCCTGTCCACGATGTGGCGCCGGTCCTCACGCAGATGGATGGTGATGCCCTGCGCTCCGGCCATCTCGGCCATGGCCGCGGCCGGGATGGGATCAGGGTAGCAGGTGCCGCGCGCCTGCCTCAGCGTGGCGACGTGGTCGACGTTGATGTGCAGTCGCGTCATGACGCCTCACCTTCGCGGTCCTCCTCGTCCTCCTCGTCCTCCTCGTCTTCCTCGTCTTCACCGTCCTCGTCATCCTCATCATCCTCGAACTCGTCGTCCTCGGACTCTTCTTCGTCTTCATCGATGCCTGCCTCGGGAGCGGCTTCGGGAGCGTTCGCGTCCGCGGGCTCCTCCTCGGGTCCGGTCTCCTCGTCGACGAGCGTCTTGTGCTCGTCCCACAGGTCCGTGAACTCATGCAGGGCGGGCAGATCCGCGAGCGACTTGAGCCCGAACATCTCGAGGAACGAAGGGCCGGTGCCGTAGATGATGGGCCGGCCGGGCTCCTCCTTGCGTCCGAGCACGCGCACGAGCCCCTTCTCGAAGAGGAACTTGAGCACCGCGCCCGAATCCACGCCGCGGATGTCCTCCACCTCGGCGCGCGTCACGGGCTGGCGGTAGGCCACGATGGCGAGCGTCTCGAGCGCGGGACGGCTGAGGCGCAACGGCTTGACCTTGAACATCTCGCGGATGACCGCGGCGTTCGCCGGGTTCGAGCGGAACTGGAACCCGCCCGACACCTCCTCGAGCAGGATGCCCCGGTCGCGGTAGCGCTCGATAAGGACGTCGAGGAGCGCACGCGTGCGCTTGCCGTCGACGCCGAGCAGGCGCGCCAGCCTGCGCACGGTGACCGGCTCGGGGGCCACGAACACGACGCTCTCAATGCGCGAGAGCAATACGTCGTCGGGCAGGCCTGCCGCGTCGTCCCTGGTCTTGGCCAGCGAGGGAAAGGACTCCGCCGTCTCGCTCGCGTCACCGTCAGCCCCGGCGCAGTCGTAGCCCGGATCCGCGGGCTCCTCCGCCGCAAGCGCTTCCACCGCGGGCTCGCCCGGCCCGAGCTCCTCCGGTGCCTTGCCGTCCCTGGTGATGTCGTCGTCGCCGATCATCAGTCCTCCATGCGTTGGGCCGCAAGAACGCGCTCGGCCTCCTCGGGGCTCGCCGCCGCGACCACGTGTATGTCTCCGTGTGTCCCCGCCTGGTGCAGTCTGGTCAGCTTGAGGCGCGTCATCTCGAGCAGGGCGAGGAATGTGACCACCAGCTCGGAGCGCGACGCCTCGGTGTCGAAGAGCTCCGCGAACGTGGCGTTCGGCCGGCGCCGCAGCACGTCGAGCAGCTCAATGATGCGCGCCGAGACCGAGATGCGCGTGACCGAGATTTCCTGGGTCGGGTCGATCTTGGCCCGGCGCAGCGCGTCCTGAAACGCGTCGAGCAGGGCGAACAGACCGGGGGCCTGCAGCTCCTGGTCCACGGACACGGCCTCGGCCGCGCCGCGCGGGAACGTGTCGCGCCCGAGCTGCGGCAAGGCGGCGATCTGCTCGGCCGCGGTCTTGTACTTCTGGTACTCGAGCAGACGGCGCACCAGCTCCTCGCGCGGATCCGGTCCCGGATCCATGTCCTCGATCGCCTCCTCGGGCGGTGTGGGCAGGAGCATGCGCGACTTGATGAGCACGAGCGTGGCCGCCATGTCCAGGTACTCGGCCGCGAGGTCCAGGTTCAGCTCCTTCATGCGGTCTATGTACTCGACGTACTTCGACGTGATGAACGCGATGGGGATGTCGAAGATGTCGAGCTCGTGCTTGCGGATGAGGTGCAGGAGCAGGTCGAGCGGGCCCTCGAAGACGTCCAGCTTGACGGTGTACTTCTGGTCTTCCGCGGGTTGCACGCGCGCCTCCTTCAGAAAACGAAAGACCACAGGCCGAGCAGCCCGTTGCCCACGATGCTGACCGGGACCCACAGCACGCCGCCGGCCAGGTTGATGACGACGATGAACCCGATGAACACGATCATGCTGTAGCGCGCGAGCTTCTCCTGCATGTCGAGCGGCAGGAGGCGGCTGCCGTCGAGCGGCGGCACGGGCAGCATGTTGAAGACGGCGAGGCCGACATTCATGAGGAAGATCCGGCCGAGCAGGAGCGCCACGACCCCCTGGGTTCTGCCGAAGCCCATGCCGGCGAGCAGGAGGGCGTTGTCCTCGAGGAACTTACGGTCGCCCAGGATCATGAGCGCCGTGGTGCGGTTGCCGATGCCCGGATGGGCGGCCAGGTTCCCGAGCACGCCCGAGAACAGGAACATGGCCACGCCGGCCACGAGCAGCGCGAGGACGACGTTGGACGCCGGGCCGGCCAGGGCGGTGAGCATCATGCCCGTGCGCATCGTGACGCTGCGGCCGAAGCGGTGCGGCGAAACCGGCACGGGCTTGGCCCAGCCGATGAGGCCGATGCCGCCCGCGATCACGGAGAAGGCCGGGATGAGCAGGGTCCCGAACACGTCGATGTGCGCGAGCGGGTTCATGGTCATGCGGCCCTGGGACTTGGCCGTGTCGTCGCCGAGGAGGTGCGCGGACCAGGCGTGGGAGAACTCGTGAATGCTCAATGAGAGGATCATGGGCACGAGCACCACCACCAGATCGCGGATCGTGGACGTGTCGAAGTGCACTCTCCTAAGCCTCTCCTTTCGGCGCCCCCAAAGCGGATGTCACTCGTAGCGGGATATCACCTGGAAGCGGTCCGTGATGCGCGAGCGCAGACACCCCCACGCGGTGCACACGGCCACCTGGTTGCCCGGCTCCCTGGCCTCGTCGAGAAAGAAGCCGACCAGGTTCGAGCCCTCGGTGCAGCCGCAGGGCTGCACGACAGGGAACGGCACGCCACACCTGGGGCAGGTGAGCTTCAGCACCTCGCCGGGCTCGAAGTCGGACTCGCCGAACTTGGTGTCGTCTCCGTGGATCGGGCTCACGATGACGAGCCCCCTGGTGGTCCTGCCCTCGACCATCAGGGTGATGCCCGGGTAGCCGTTGAACCGTGCGCCCGAGGCGTCGCTGACGAGGTTGTGGCCGTTCGGGCAGAAGAGCTGGGTCACGGCGATCATGCCGGAGCGCAGGCGGGAGAGGCCCGGGGGCAAAGCCTCGCGCTCCTCGACCATGAGATCGAGCGTGGTCCCGTCGTTCCCCCGCTCCTTCTCGTCGTCCTGCCGTCCCTTGGCCATCGCGCTCCTTGGGCCCGGGCCGCACCCGTTCGCCGGGTCGCAACTTACACCAAAACCCCCTGCCCGGCCATGGAGATCGCGCCGGAGATCGCGCCGGCCGACAGGGCCTTCAGGGGACCACGACGAGCGGGAGCGCCTCCGGGGTCTCGGTGCCCGAGGGCGGCTCGCCAAGGCAGGGTCTGTCCCACTGGGGCGGCCTCTGGTCCGGGGGGAGCTGGCTGTCGAAGCACGAGCAGCCTGTGGAGCGGGCGCAGAAGCTGCCGATGGGCTGGCACACGTCGCCGCACGGGAACGAGCAGCGATCGCAGACCACGCAGCACTCATCCGGCCTGCGCGCCGGCAGATCCTTGCTGCGCGCGGCCTCGATGAGGGACGCGGTCACCGCGAAGGCGGTCATGCCGATCGCTTCCCCGTACTCCTCGCAGTTGTGCTCTGTGCCGATCGTGTCCTGGCAGGTGGAGCCGCCGCAGGCCTGCGCGAGCCCGAGGGAGAGAATAGGGACGACGATGGCCGCATTCCTCATCTTGTTCAACGAAGCTCCTGTCGAGGCCCCGAGTGTATCACGGAATCCGCTGTGACGGTTTCCGATCCATTCGCTGGAGTCCGAACCCCACCGTCAAGCCACATTACGGCAGGCAGAAGGTTTCACCGTATCCAGTGTCGATGCAGGTCTGGCCAAGCGGGCAATCGTCGGTCGTGAAGCAGGTGAGGATGCACCAGGGCTTGGTCTCATCCTGATTGATGATCACACATGCGGCCTCGGCGTCATAGTGGGTGGGCGGGCACAGGTTTCCGTTTTCCGAGCAGGTCGCGGCGCAGTACGAGCCGTTGCCGAGGTCGGGTATCGATATGCAGCCCGAGCCGTCATCACAGGTCGGAGAGAAGCCGTTGCAGGTGCACGGCCAGCCCGAATTGACCGTGCACACGGTGTCCGTGTCTGCATCCGTGTCGCCATCCCCGTCCGAGCCCGCGTCATTGTCCGCGCCCCCGTCGGTGTCACCCGCTCCTGCGTCGAAGTCCGTTCCCACGTCGCGAACACAGCGTATGTGAGCGTCGATATCGCCCCAGCCAACGCCGCTCCTGTCAAAGAACACGCCCCACACGAGCTGCACGCCGAACGTACAGATCGACGACGACCAATAAAAGCCGTTCTTCGTTTCGCAATCTCCGCTCAACGCGGGATCCCAATAGCAGCCCCCCGAGCCCGGGCCCTCCCAGGGCGAGCACGTCTTGCACCCGACGTCACCGCACGTCTGATCGAGGCAACCGGGATCGGTAATCCCGCATTCGCTGTGGCTCAAATTGCCAGTGACATTTCCGTTCACGCAGCCCCGGCGAAGCGAAAGCAACTCCTGGATGTTGGGGAGCCGCCAGTCATCGTGGCCGCCGGACGACAGGTCGTCGCAGTAATCCACGGCCTGCTGCGGTTGCCCGACCAGATTGGGCTCCGGATCCTGCCAGCAGAGGCTCGTGACCTTGTCCAGCTTGCCTCCGGCGCAATCAGCCATCTCTGGAAGAATGTCCCCGTCTCCGTCGGAGTCGCTATCTGCGTCCGTGTCCGTGTCGGCGTCGGTATCCGTATCAGTATCCGTATCAGTGTCGGTGTCGGCATCGGCGTCCGAACTTGCGTCTGGCCCCGCGTCGCCGCCGGAGCCTTTGTCCGAGCAGGCGGGCACAAGGACCAGTAGCGCGATCAAAGAGCAGGGTA
>JAQTNF010000058.1 GCA_028713995.1 Deltaproteobacteria bacterium
ACGATGTATGTCGACCATCTGGACCAGAGCGGCTCGGTGATCGAGCAGATGTTCATGGGACCGCCCTCGAAGGGAGAGTCTCCCGGTTCTGGCATGCCCAAGTTCCGCAGGTTCGAGGTGGAGCGGGTCTGGGAGGGACCGAAGCTCTCCAGCCTGGCCACGGACGAGCTCGAACGGGCTGTCCGCGAGCACCAGACGGCCGTCTACGACTGCTATCGCGACGAGCTGCCGCGGTATGACGACCCGACCGGAGACGTCGTGGTGGAGCTGGCCGTCGGGCGTACGGGAAGCGTGATCGCCGCCGACATCCCAAAGACGGATCTGCCGGATACGAGCTTCGAAGAGTGCCTGCTCACGGAAATCCGCGGCTGGAAGCTCGCCGCCCCGACGGGACCGGGCCCGGCTCTCCTGCGGCACACGTTCCGCTTCACTCCCGCGCTCTATCCCAAGGACGACTGAGCTTCGCCGCCACACCTCGGCATCGCCCCACCTGGACATCGCTTGACGCCCGTGCGCCGCCGTCGGATCATGGGCCATGGTAAGGACCATCCTCCTCGCTCTTTTCGCGGTGTCGGTCGGGTGCGGCGGGGCGTCGGCGCAGCAAGAGGAGAAGATGCAGGAAGCGGGCGCCTTGGCCGCTGTGGCCGGAGCCGCGGCGGTCGTGGGCGTGGCGCGCTCCCAGGGGACATCCGGCGCGAAGAGGGCGGGCGAGTGCTGCGCGATCTGCGATCGCTGCTCCTTCCCGTGCGGCGACGAGTGCCTGCCGAACGGCACGGTCTGCCTCAAGCCCCAAGGGTGCGCCTGCTACGACAGTGAGGTCCCGTCGTCCGAACGGCCGAGGACAGACGCTCCGTGCGCACTCGGCGCGGGCACGGCCGAGCCGGATGGTCGTGCGGTCGTGGTCCCGATCGTCAGCGACTGAGCAGGATCTGAGATGCTCAGCCCCTCTTGCCGGCGCGCTTCTCGATCTCGGGAGCGGACACGTGCGGGGCGGGGGCGGCGGTGAGCTGCTTGAGGCCGCGCTGCTCGCGCAGGCGCTGCTCCACGGCCTTCGCCACCTCGGGGTGCTCCTTCAGGAAGTCGCGCGCGTTGTCGCGCCCCTGGCCGATGCGCGTGCCGTCGAACGAGTACCACGCGCCGCTCTTCTCGATGATCTTGTCGTCCGAGGCCAGGTCCACGATCTCGCCCATGCGGTTGATGCCCTCGCCGTACAGGATGTCGAACTCGGTCTCGCGGAACGGCGCCGCCATCTTGTTCTTGACCACCTTGACCCGCGTCCGGTTGCCGACCACGTTGTCGCCCGCCTTCAAGGCGCCCACGCGGCGGATGTCGATGCGCTGAGAGGCGTAGAACTTGAGCGCGTTGCCGCCGGTGGTCGTCTCCGGGCTGCCGAACATGACGCCGATCTTCATGCGGATCTGGTTGATGAAGATGATGCTCGTGAGCGACTTGGACAGGTTGCCCGTGAGCTTGCGTAGGGCCTGGCTCATGAGCCTCGCCTGGAGCCCCACGTGCGAGTCGCCCATCTCGCCCTCGAGCTCGGCGCGCGGCGTGAGCGCGGCCACCGAGTCGATGACCACCAGGTCGACGGCCGAGGAGCGCACCAGCATGTCCGTGATCTCGAGCGCCTGCTCGCCGCAGTCGGGCTGGGAGATGAGCAGCTCCTGCGTGCTCACGCCCAGCTTGCGCGCGTACGCGATGTCGAGCGCGTGCTCCGCGTCGATGAAGGCGCACACGCCGCCCATCTTCTGCGCCTCGGCCACCGCGTGCAGGGTGAGCGTGGTCTTGCCGGACGACTCCGGCCCGAAGATCTCCACGACGCGGCCTCGCGGGTAGCCGCCCACGCCGAGGATGATGTCGAGCCCCATGCTGCCCGACGGGATGACCGGCACGTCGCGGAAGAGCGTGTCGCCCTCTCCGAGGCGCATGATGGCGCCCTTGCCGTACTGCTTCTCGATGGTGCTCAAGGCCACGTCCAGGGCCTTCTCGCGGTTCTTGTCGCTGCTGGCTGTCATGGGATCTCCTTGTCGGGTGTCTCGCCCGGGTGCGGCTGGCTGGGACGGACGCTGCGGGGCTCGGGGCCACCCTGGAGCGGCAGGCGCCACAAGGGCGTGTACTCGGCCCCGGTGGGCTTGAGCTCGCTCTTGTACAAGGTGACGTCGCGGACCCACGCACGGCCGAACGACTTGCCCGCACCGTCGGCGAGGACCGAGGTCAGGGCTTCCACGGGGCCGTCCTTCACGCGGCCGATGGTCATGTGCGAGCGGAATGGCTTGTCGTCGGGCTTGAGGCCCGCGCCCACGAGGCGCTCCGAAACCGCGGAGTAGAGCGCGGCGAGGCGCCCGGCGTCGTCCTTGACCCCGGCCCACAGCACCCGCGGCCGCTCGAGATCCGGGAACGCGCCGAGCCCCAGGGCCTCGACCTCGAAGCCGGACACGCGGCGCACCGCCGGTTCGATCGCGGTCTCGAGGGCGCGCGCGAACGGTTCGGCCACGTCGCCCAGGAAGCGCACCGTGATGTGCATGTTGGGCGGCGGGATCCACGCGACCTTGATCCCGGCCGCGGCGCAGCGATCCTTGAGCCTCTTCTGCTCCTCGGCCACGGCGCGCACGGCGTCGATGTCCAGGTTGACTGCCACAAAGGCGCGAATGGTCTTCATCGATCCTCCGAGATCCTGCCGAGCGCCATGCTCATGGCGGTCCACGCCGCCGCGCGCTTGACCCGGGCGCGATCGAACCCCTTCCACACATGCGAGCGGTGCGCCGCGCCCCTCGAATCGGCCACGGCCATGTGCACGAGCCCCACGGGCTTCTCCGCGCTGCCGCCGTCCGGACCGGCGATGCCCGTGATGCCGATGCCGACGTCGGCCCCGAGAGCCCTGCGCGCGCCCTCGGCCATGGCCCGTGCCACCTCCTCGCTCACGGCGCCCCGGGACTCGATGAAGGCCGCCGCGACGCCGAGGATACCGGTTTTCACGGCGTTGTCATAGGCGACCACCGAGCCCCGGAAGCACGCGGACGCGCCCGGCACCTCGGTGATGCAGTGCCCGACGAGGCCCCCCGTGCACGACTCGGCCGCGCCGAACGTGAGCCCGCGGGCCGCGAGCGCGCGCACGAGCGCGGTGGGCAGGTCGATGTCGTCCTGCGCGAACACGGCGCGTCCCAGGGCCGCGCGCACGGCAACGCGAGCCTCCTCGAGCGCAGCCGCGTCCTTTGCTGTCACGCTCACGCCGATTTCCGGGAACGACGCCCGGTAGCCGAAGCGGAGCGCGGGCCTCGCCTTCGCGACAGGGCGAAGCGCATCCTGGATGTTGGACTCGCCCATGCCGAAGCACTTGAACACCGCCCTGTGGCGCACGGTCTCGGGCAGAAGGGGCATCACGTGACGCTCGAACATGGCGCGCATCTCGTGCGGCACGCCCGGCAGGAACACGATCCGCCCGCGAAGGGTGCGAAGCGCGAAGCCCGGCGCGGTGCCGGCCGGGTTCTCGAGCACCTGCGCGCCCTCGGGCAGGTCGGCCTGCTTCAGGTTGAGATCAAGCATGGGCCGCCCGATGCGCTCGAACGCGGCGCGAACCTGGATCGCGGCCTCGTCGCTGCGCGCGAGACGCACGCCGATCGCCGCGGCGGCCGCCTGCGACGTGAGGTCGTCGTCCGTGGGTCCGAGCCCGCCGGTCACGATCGCGAGATCGAAAGACGCGATGGCGCCCTCGAACGCCCGTGTCAGATCCGCAAGGTCGTCGCCCACGGTCGCCACGCGTCGCACCATGAGCCCGCGCTCGAACACGCGCGCCGCCATCCACGCGGCGTTGGTGTCCGCGATGGCGCCCCGCAGCAGCTCGTCGCCCGTGCTCACGATGCCGATTTCCATGCGCGAATACGTACCTTCCATCGGTTCGGCCTACTACTGAACAGCTGAACAGTAACGACCGTTTAGCGCGACGGGCGGCCCGAGTCAAGAACGCGGCGAAAGATCCCTGTTGTCGCGGGCGTTCGAACTCGATAAACGAGGTGTGGGCGCGGTTTTTCGAGCTCTCAAAATAAGGAGATGAAGCAATGGCAACGAAGATCGGCATCAACGGGTTCGGTCGGATCGGGCGGCTCGTGTACATGGCGATGGCGGACAAGGGCCTGCTCGGCAAGGCGTTCGACGTGGTGGCGGTGGTGGACGTCAGCACGGACGCGAAGTACTTCGCCTATCAGCTCAAGTACGACTCGGTCCACGGCCGGTTCAAGGGCACGGTCGGCTCCGAGAAGTCGGCCGGCGCGGCGGACGATGACGTCCTGGTCGTCAACGGCTGCAAGACCAGGTGCATCATGGCCACCAAGGAGCCGTCGCAGCTTCCCTGGAAGGACCTGGGAGTCGAGTACGTCATCGAGTCCACGGGCCTGTTCACCGACTCGGAGAAGGCCAAGGGCCACCTCGCGGCCGGCGCGAAGAAGGTCGTCATCTCGGCGCCCGGCAAGGGCGACGTGAAGACCCTGCTCATGGGCGTGAACGACAACGAGTACGACGCGAAGAAGCACCACATCGTGTCGAACGCCTCGTGCACCACGAACTGCCTCGCGCCGCTCGTGCACGTGCTCCTCAAGGAGGGCATCGGCATCGAGAACGGGCTCATGACCACCATCCACGCCTACACGGCCACGCAGAAGACCGTGGACGGCCCGTCGAAGAAGGACTGGCGCGGCGGCCGCGCGGCGGCCATCAACATCATCCCGTCGAGCACGGGCGCTGCCAAGGCGGTCGGCGAGGTCATCCCGGCGGTCAAGGGCAAGCTCACGGGCATGTCGTTCCGCGTGCCGACCCCGGACGTATCCGTGGTGGACCTCACCTTCCGCACGACGCGCGACACCTCCATCGAGGAGATCGACGGGCTCCTCAAGAAGGCGTCCGAGACCTACCTGAAGGGCATCCTGGGCTACTGCAACGAGGAGGTCGTCTCCACCGACTTCGTGCACGACGACCACTCGTCGATCTACGACAGCCTGGCCACCATGCAGAACAACCTCAAGGGCGAGAAGCGCTTCTTCAAGGTGGTGTCCTGGTACGACAACGAGTGGGGCTATTCCTGCCGCGTGGTCGATCTGCTCTCCAAGATGACGAAGTAGCCCAAGGTCTCCCCGCACAAAGAAGGTTCTTCTCGGCCCGACAAGCGGCCTATTCTACTTGATGATCTTGTGCCACGGCCAGGTCCCGTCCGGGACTCCGGGGCCCTTGTCGCGCGCCTCGTAGCTGGCGGCGTGCTCCCCGTACGTTTCCGCCACGTTGCGATCCTCGATGACATACGTCGCGCGCTCGCCCGCGACCCTCGAGAAGAGCACGCGCCTGCGCTTGTCGCCCTGCCAGATGATGAGCGAGCAGAGGTTTTCGTGCTCCTCGCTGGCCAGGCTCCGGCGGCAGATGGGGCAGTAGAAGTCCCAGCGCTCTCCTTCCCCGAGATCCTCCCCGGGCGGCAGGTACAGGGTATAGTTCCCGGGTTTCGGGTGGAAGCCGAGCAGGATCTGCTTGTCCTCGCGAGCGGCGAGCACGATGACGGTCTCGTCCGGATTGACGACTCCCTTGCAGTGCGGACATCTGTAAGTCCAGCTCATATCGACCTCCTTGGCGCCCTCTGTCCAAAGAAGAGCACAATTTCCGCTTGACGGCGAGAGGGGATCCGTTTGAAAAAAGGCCCTTCTTTCGCGATGTTGTTTTGTTGTCGGTCCCATTCGGCTAATTTCTTAATCAGGTCGAATTTCATCCCGTCTTTCCTGCTTTTCGACGAATAAACATAGACAAATATTCTTCGTCGTGACAGCATGCTCTCCAGGAGGAGCATCATGGACAAGATTGATCGGAACATCATCAGGGCCTTGCAGGAGAACGGGCGCATCACCAACGTGGAGCTCGCGAGAATGAACGACCTCGCGCCTTCTTCCATGCTCGAGCGCGTGAGGAGGCTCGAGGAGAAGGGCGTGATCAAGGGCTATTGCGCGATCCTGGATCCCAAAGCCATCGGCCTCGAGATCCAGGCCATGGTCATGATCACGCTCGACCGGCACCAGAGCGCGCCGATCGACACTTTCGAAAACGGCGTGCGATCCGTTCCCGAGGTGCGCGGGTGCTACCACCTGACCGGCCGCTACGACTACATGCTTCACGTGGTGGCCCGCGACATCGACCACCTGGGAGAGCTCGTCAAGCACAGGCTGGCCTCCATCGGCGGAGCCGAGAAGCTCGAGACGTTCCTCGTGCTGTCCACCATCAAGGAGGACCACGGATTCGGCATCGAGACGATGCCCAAGGAAGACTGAGGACCGAAGATGACAGACAGGCCCGCAAGCAGGCCCGACATCTACCTCGAAGCCGCGAAGAGGTCCGCCGCGCAACGCGAGCGGACAATCGCGGCCATGCGCAAGTGCCGCTTCGACACCATCGCCGTGCACGGGTTGTACAGCCTCGACGAGGCGCTCGACTTCAACCAGGGATCGATTATCGAGCCCGTCTACATGAGCTCGTCGCAGGCCTATCGCGACTCCGACGAGATGGAGGCGGCGCTCAGCTACAAGATCCCGACGTGGTGCTACTCGCGCATCGCCAACCCCTCCATCTACTACCTGGAGAGCACGCTCGCCCTGCTCGAGGGCTACGGCTTTCCGGGCGAGACCTCGGCGTGCGCCACGTCGTCGGGCATGGCCGCCATCCAGAGCGCGACCGACGCCTTCCTGACGCCCGACCCGAAGCATCCGGGCCGTCCCATGAACTTCGTGGCCACGTGCCAGGTGTACGGCGGCACGTTCCAGCAGTTCTCCGTGCGCAAGGCGGTGGAGCGTGGGATAGAGTGCCGGTGGGTTCTGAATTCGGGCGACCTCGACGAATGGGCGTCCAAGATCGACGGGAACACCCGCTTCGTCTACGGAGAGATGCCGTCGAACCCGGGCCTGGCGATCTTCGACCTCACCAAGATCGCCGACCTCGCCCACTCGCACGGCCTGCCCCTCATCGTGGACAGCACGGTCGCCACGCCGGCCCTCCTGCGCCCCATCTGCCACGGCGCGGACATCGTCGTGCAGTCGGTCACCAAGACGCTGACCTCGTCGGGCTTCGGCATCGCCGGCGCGGTCGTCGCGCGCAAGGACCTCACGAGCCGCCACGGCACGGACGCCATGCGGGCCGACTTCGCCGCGTACCTGAAGGTCCTGCCCAACCGCGACCTGGGCCAGAACCTGTCGCCCATGAGCGCCATCCTGTCGCTCTCCGACATCCGCACGCTGCGCTCCAAGGTGGACATGCTGAGCGAGAACGCACGGCAGGTGGCGGAGTTTCTCGAGAGCCACCCGGCCGTGGAGAAGGTCGACTACCTGGGCCTTGCGAGCCACCCCCGACACGCGCTCGCGAGCCGCTACCTCGTCCTCGTCGACTCGGAGCACGACGCGCGCTACGGCCGGCCCGTGAACCGCTACGGCCACCTCCTGTCGTTCAGGGTCAAGGGCGGCCACGCGGCGGCGCGCGCCATGTTCGACCGTTTGCAGCGCATCTGGCGCGCCACGGATCTCGGCCGCATCAAGTCGGTCGCCACGATCCCGTCCATCTCCACGCACCAGCAGCAGGGCGAGGACGCCCGAAGGATGGCGGACATCCCGCCCAACATGGTGCGCCTGTGCGTTGGCGGCGAGCACCCGCAGGACACGATCGCGGACCTGGCCCAGGCCCTCGACGGCGCGACGAAGGGCGCCGTCGCGCAGGGGCCCGCAGCGTTCTCGGTGGGCGGTGCGTCGAGCGCGCTGCTCGGCAAGAGGTCGCAGCCATGACGTCCTATTACAGCACGAACCACGGCGTGCCCGAGACCGATCTGGCCGCCGCGCTGCTCGAAGGTCAGGCCGCGGACAAGGGCCTGTATATGCCGCGCCCCATCCCGCGGCTCTCGTCCGATCTCCTCGCGCATGCCCGCGATCTCCCCTATCCGGAGCTCGCCGCGCGCGTGCTCGAGCCTTTCGCGGAAGGCGTCTTCTCCGCCGACGTGCTGCGCGGGATCTGCGAGGACGCCTACGACTTCGACGTGCCGCTCGAGAAGGCGACCGAACGCGTCTTCATCATGCGCCTCGACCGCGGGCCCACGGCGTCGTTCAAGGACTTCGCGGCGCGCTTCATGGGCCGCGCGCTCGGACGGCTCGTTCGCGAGCGTGGCCGCGAGCTGCTCATCCTCACGGCCACGTCCGGAGACACGGGCTCGGCCATCGCGCACGCCTTCCACGGCGTCCCGGCCATCCGGGTCGTGGTGCTCTTCCCCAGGCAGGAGGTGTCGGACAGGCAGCGCCGCCAGATGACCACGGTCGGCGACAACGTGACGGTGATCTCCATCGAGGGCAAGTTCGACGACTGCCAGGCGCTCGTCAAGCGCGCCTTCGCCGACCCCGACCTCGCGCACATGAGCCTTTCGTCGGCCAACTCCATCAACATCGGGCGGCTCCTGCCGCAGTCCGTGTACTACGTGTACGCGGCGTCGCGCCTCGCGGACGTGGACGCGGGTGAGAAGATCGTGTTCTCGGTGCCGTCCGGAAACTTCGGCGACATGATGGGCGGCCTGCTCGCGTCACGCATGGGGCTGCCCGTCTCGCGCTTCGTCGTCGCGACGAACTCGAACGACGAGGTGCCGCGCTTCCTTGAGACCGGCGCCTACTCCAAGATCGTGCCCTCGCGCGTGTGCATCTCCAACGCCATGAACGTGGGGCACCCCTCGAACCTGGCCCGGGTGGTCGACCTCTACGGAGGCCGCATGGACGAGCTCGGCAACCTCGTGAAGCCGCCCGACATGGACGCCGTGCGAAAGGACGTCTTTGCCGTGAGCGTGGACGACGACGCCACGCGCCGCACCATCGCCGACGCCTACAAGCGCCACGGCGTTCTGCTCGAGCCGCACGGCGCCGTTGGCTTCGCCGGGCTCACGCGCTACCTCGAGGCCCATCCGGACGAAAGGCGGCGCACGGCCGTCACGCTCGAGACCGCGCACCCGGCCAAGTTCCCGGACGAAGTGCGGCCGGCCACGGGTGTGGACCCGGAGCTGCCCTTGAGCCTCAAGGGCCTCGAATCCAAGGCGGAGCGCTTCCTCTCCATGGAAGGGACTTACGAGGAGTTCAAGACTTACGTCCTCAAGGAGCACGCCGCATGAAGGCCGTCATCATCATCGGCGACGGCATGTCCGATCGCCCGGTCGAGGCGCTCGGCGGCCGCACGCCCCTCATGGCCGCGAGAAAGCCCAACATCGATCGCGTCGCGCGCGAAGGGCGCGTCGGCCTGTTCAAGACCATCCCGGACGGCATGGCCATGGGCTCGGACGTGGCCAACCTCTCGGTGCTCGGCTACGACCCGGCCGTGTGCATGCAGGGGCGCGCCGTGCTCGAGGCGGCCAGCATGGGCGTGGCCCTCGAGCAGAGCGATGTCGCTCTGCGCCTAAACCTCATCGCCACCGAGGACGGCCGCATCAAGAACCATTCGGCCGGCCACATCTCCACCGAGGAAGCGTCCGAGATCGTGGCCGCGCTCGACTGGGAGCTGGGCCAGGGCCGCGGCGCGCGGCCGGTGACGATCCACGCCGGCGTGAGCTACCGCCACCTCCTCGTGCTGCGCGGCTGGGGCGCGACCGAGGTGGACTGCGCTCCTCCCCACGACAACGTCGGCGGCAGCCTCGAAGATCTCCTGCCGCGCGCGCGGACCCCGCAGGCGCAGGAAACCGCCGAGAGGCTCGTGGAGATCTACAGGCGCGCGCTGCCCATCCTCGAGGCGCACCCCATCAACCGGACCCGCAAGCACGGCGGCAAGGATGCAGCGGGCGCGGTCTGGCCCTGGTCGCCGGGGCACAAGCCGCGCATGCAGACGCTCCAGGACCGCTTCGGCGTGTGGGGCGCGGTCATCTCCGCGGTCGACCTCGTCATGGGGCTCGGCTATTACTCGGGCCTCGAGATCATCCGGGTGCCGGGCGCCACCGGGCTGCACGACACGAACTACGAAGGCAAGGCGGCGGCCTGCCTCGACGCGCTCGCCGATCACGACTTGGTGTACGTGCACGTGGAGGCCACCGACGAGGCGGGACACTCGCGCGACGTCGACCTCAAGGTGCGCTGCATCGAATACCTGGACGGAAGGCTCGTCGGCCCGATCCTGGAGGGCATCGAGGCGCGCGGCATCGAGGCCACGGTGGCCGTGCTCCCGGACCACCCCACCCCGGTCGAGACCGGCAATCACGGGAACGATCCCGTGCCCGTGGCCGTGAAAACGCCCGGCGTGGCCCCGGACGACGTGCAAACCTACGACGAGGAGCAGGCCGCCCGCGGCTCCCTGGGCCTCCTCGAGGGCGACGCCTTCATCAGGCTCGCACTCGGCAAAGCCTAGCTTCCGCTCTTCGCGCCGGCCCGCGGACCGTGCTATTGTCCGCCGTCCGCCCTCGCGTGGAAGGGCCGTGCAGGAAGGATTCTTGGGATGCGCATCGTCCTTGTGGCGCCCGAGTTCGAGCCGTTCACCGGGATCTCCGAGAGGGGGACCGACATCGGACAGCTGGCCGCCGCGCTCGTCGCGGAAGGGCACGAGGTTAGGGCCGTGGTGCCGTGGCCGTCGGGCGCCGATCCGGCCGCCCACTCGCTCGCACGCCGGCTCATGCCGGTCAGGTTCGAGGCGGACGGCGAGACCCTGTCTTGGACGCGCTACGACGGCCGCGCGGCTTCTGGCGTGGGCGTGGATCTCCTCGAGCTCGATCGCCCCTGGCTGCGTCCCGGCTCGGCCGTGGACGGCCGGTTCTGGCCCGCCTTTTCGCGCGCCGCGGTCGAGATCCTCTCATCCCTGCCCGCGCCCCCGTCCTTCTGCATGTGCTTCGACGCGGAGACGTCCATGGTCCCGACCCTTGCAAAGGAGGGCTCGTCCGCGGTTTCCGAATGCCCGCACGTGCTCGCCGTGATGCGCCTCGACGGGGAGTCGCGCGATCTCGACGCGGGCCTGCTCGTGGCGGATCGGGTGGCGGTCGCGGGCCGGCCCCTGGCCGACCGGGCCGTGGCCGAGCGCGCTGAACCGCTCGCCTCCATGATCCTCGACGGCAGGGCCGTGGTGATGCCGCTCGCCGCGCCAAAGGCCGCGAAAGCGACGATTGCCTCCAAGGCCGACGCCAAGGCCGCCTTTGCCGCGCGGCACGGGCTCGCGATCCGGCCCGACGCGCCGCTCATCGCGTTCGTGGAAGAAGGGACGCCGCTCGCCCGGGACATCCTGGTTCGCATCCTTCGCGCAGACGTGCAGGTCGGCTGGCGCACGGCGGACGCGGACGCCTCCCTTTCAGCCCTGGCCGAGCGCTATCCGGACAGGCTCGCCCTCGTCGAGGGAGACGAACCGTTGTTCCGACTGCTCTTCGCGGCCGACTCGTGCATGGTGCTCCACGACCCGCGCCTCGTGCCGGCCGCCCTCGCCCACGGCACCGTGCCGCTCGTGGCGCCCGAGTGCGCCGGGGACGCGGTCGACCTCGAACCCTCGCTCGAGAGCGGCTCGGCCGTGGTGCTCGCGGGCCGGTCGGCCGATGCGGCCTGGGAAGGGCTGGGCAGGCTTCTTGCAGCCTACAAGGCGGGCGCCGCGTTCCGCGCCACCCAGGAACGGATCAAGGGCTACGCCGCGACTGCGCGGGATCTCGCGCGCCGCCACGTGGTCATGGTGTGCGAGGGCCCGACTGAAATCTAGTCTGTCCCTCCCGCCTTCAGTCCGTCTTGTCTTTACTTATCGTTCTTGATCGCAAGCGCGCCCCACGCGATCCCCACGCTCCACGCGAAACGCACCATCGACTCCGGCACGGCTTCGATCCCGCCCACGTCGTAGCCCTTTCCGAGCACGGTCGCGAGGACGCTCATCCCCACCTGCCCCTCGAGCCCGAGCGGGAACGGCAGGTGCCACATGATGGCGCCACCCACGTGAAGCTCGGGATTTTCGTCGTGCAAGGCGGGTGCGGGACCCGAGGGATCGGACTTGCTGAAGACCACGTCCAGGCGGGATACCGGCGCGATGGAGACGGCCGCCGGCCCCACGGGAAGGATCACGCGCAGGGCCAGGTCCACGGTCAGGCGGTGCGAGATCAGGCGGCCGCGAGAGAGCTCGACCTCGTCGATGCCGAGCCAGCCCACACCGAAGGTCGGACCAAGGAACGGGGCCGGCATGATCGACACGCCGAGCCTTGCGCCGTTCTCCGGCCGCCCGTCCGGGTAGGAGTCGTCCCCCTGGTAGCCGCCCTCGATCTTGAGCCACGGCCTCCAGTCGCCCTTCGCGTTGCCGCCGTCCTTGCCCGGCGGAGAGGCCTTGGGCTCCGGACAGGGCCGCGGAGGCAGCGGGTCGCCCCGCTCGGCGATGCGCGTGAGCTCGGGCAAAAGGCTCCCTGTGAGCGCTTGTTCTGCGGCCTCCGCCAGGACCGCGGGGATGTCGTCGGTCACCTCGGTCGGCCCCGTGCGACGGGCTTCCAGCGGGATGACCGCGAACGTGTCCGAACGCGGATCCGCGACCGCGAGCCGACAGGCGCGCTCCCTGCATTCGTACCCGTACAGCGCGAGGGTGCCGGGCTCGGCGGCGGCGGCCGTATGCGCGGCCGCGATCCACTCGGCACGATCGCGGGGAAGCTCGATCACGGCGAGCGTCTCGGCGTCCACGCCCATGTCCTTGAGCATTCCGCCGAGAAGAAGGGCGACTTCCGCGGCCGAGGGCTGTGCGCCCGGGACGTCGAGGATGACGACCCGGCCTGCCTCGCCCGCAGCTGCGGTCGCGGCGGCGAGCCACAGCACAGCCGCTCCCCAGATGGCGAAAAGTCGACTTGTTGAACGACGCATGGGCTGCCCCGGTCCGCCCGGCCGGTCAGATGAGAGTCTTGACCAACGTGGTCGTCTCACCCGACTTGATCTGGACACGGAACGTCTTTTGGATGCTGTACGTGGGGTTCTCACACGTAACCGTATAGGTGCCGGGCTTGAGCGGGTGGTTGACGAGCGGCGTGTTCCGGATGAACTGCCCGTTGATCGACACCTTGGTCCACGGCTTGGTCTGCACCGACAGCGCGCCCGGCTTCCCTCCGCCGCCGCTGGGCGGACCGATCGTCGCACCAGGCGAGCGCTGGCCGCCGGGCGGGCTCTTCTTGGCGATTGCCGCCGCAACAAGCGCCACCTTCTCGAACTCCATCTTCTCCTTATCGGCAACAATATCGATAGGTTTCGATATTTTCTCAAAACCCGCCTTCTCGAATTCGATCGCGCAGTCCTTCTCGGTCTCGATAGTCACCGAGGCCGGCGTGAGACCCAGATCCTTGCGCTCGGAACCGCACACGAGCGTCGCCTTGGCGCCCGCGGGCTCGGTGCTGAATGCAACCTCCGTGGCTTTGAGCTCCATGGTCTTGCGCGGGAGCTGTTCGATCTTGCCCTCCACGACCTCAACCTCCACGTTGAGGCTCGCGTAGGACTCGCCCTTGGTCACGCGCACCATGTGCCTGCCGGGCGTGAGACCGCTCACCGTGATCGGCGTCTTGTCGTCCTGCGGCCGGTCGTCGACCCACACGGACGCGCCCGGCGGGTTCGTGTCGAGCGAGAACCCGCCCCCGGCCTGTTCGAGCTTGACGGCCTTGGCCACGGTCTCGCCGGTCTCGACGGGGATGGAGAGGATTCGATCCTTGAAACCGGGGTGTTTGATGACGAGCGAATGCACGCCCGGCGCCAGCTCCGCGAGGACGAACGGCGACGCCGTGCCCGGGAGCTTGGTCGTTCCGTCGAGCACCACATCCAGCTCGGTCGCGGGATCGACCTGCAACTCGACCCGCCCCTGCTTCTTGCCGCCCAGGGCGAGGAAGTAGACGGCCAGTCCGATGACGACCACGGCCGCCGCAGCGCCCGCCCCGATCAGGATCGGGCGGATCGGTGGTCTGGGCTCGACCGGCTGCCACGCCGACTGGCGTTCCTCCTCGTAGCTCGGGAGCGAAGACGAGGCTTTCACGAAGGACCCGGTCCGCCGCATGGGATCCTGCGCCACGGCGGCTTTGGCCATCTCCGCAGCCGTTTTTTTGTCGTAGACATGGGTCGGAGGCTCTTCCTCGTCCCAGTCCATCTGCACCGCCGGGGCATGGGCCGCGGCGGCCGGCGTGGCCACGCGTCCGCTCGCCAGATCCGGCGGAAGGACCTCGTCGGAGTGCGTGGTCCGCAACGGCAGAGGCGCGACCGGCGGGAGCCCTCCCCCATCCTGAACCGCGGGCATGCCGAGCATGGTTCGCTTCATGGGAGCGCCGGGACGCGGCAGCGGCGCTCCGGCACGCTGGCCCGCCGCAGACGTGGGAGGAGGCGGCGGCGGCACACTGCGGCTCGGTGCCGAAGGTCTGCCCGGCGGCGGCGCCGCCACACCCTGGCGCACGGCCCCGGCGCCCATGGCCATCGGACGCCCCGGTGGTGGTGGAGGGCTCGTCACGCGAGGAGGGGGCGGTGGTGCGCCCGGTCTCGCCGCCGGTCTCACTCCGCCCGGCCTGACCACCTTGGGAGGCGGAGGAACCGTGGAGCGCGCCACCTCCTGACCTTCGCTGCTCGCCGCCTCGCGATCAATGTCCTCGCGGAACATGTCGCACATGAAGGCGGCCAGATCCTTGCGGGCGAAGAAGTTGCCCGAGGTGTACATCCAGCTCTGGAGGTCGTCGTGGAGATCCATGGCGCTCTGGTAGCGGTCCTCGACCTCCTTGTTGAGGGCCTTGAGGATGATCTTCTCAAGGTCCTCCGGGATCTTCCGGTTGTATGCCGAGGGCGGCGT
This sequence comes from Deltaproteobacteria bacterium, assembly GCA_028713995.1. Taxonomy (GTDB): domain Bacteria; phylum Myxococcota_A; class Polyangia; order JAAYKL01; family JAAYKL01; genus JAQTNF01. The sequence continues at coordinate 14,773 of JAQTNF010000058.1, forward strand.
GATCTCGACGTTGCGCACCTTCTCGAGCGTCGAGAAGTCGCTGTCGCCCACGAAAAGCCGCTCGCCGGTGACGAGCTCCCACAGGCAGATGCCCATGGCGAAGAGGTCGGAGCGCCTGTCAAGCGGAAGCCCACGTACCTGCTCCGGCGACATGTATCCGAACTTGCCCTTGAGAATGCCGGCCTGGGTCTTGCCCGCTTTGCCCGCGGCCTTGGCGATCCCGAAATCGATCAGTTTCACCTCGCCGTCGTATGAAATGAGGATGTTCTGCGGCGAGACATCCCTGTGGACCAGGTTCAGGTCGCGGCCCGCGCCGTCCTTCTTGTTGTGGGCATAATCGAGCCCCTCGCAGACCTTCATGGTCAGGTAACAGGCCATGGGAATGGGCACGGACTGGCCCGTCTTGCGCATCCTGTCGAAGATGGCCCGCAGGTCCTTGCCCGGGACGTACTCGAGCGCGATGAAGAACGAGTCGCCGACTTTGCCGAGGTCGAAGATCTGGGCGATGTTCGCGTGCGTGAGCTGCACCGCGATCTTCGCCTCGTCGATGAACATCGTGATGAACTCTTCGTCCTCGGCGATGCTGGGCAGGATGCGCTTGACCGCGATGAGACGCTCGAACCCCTCGACCCCGAAGGCCTTGGCCTTGAATACCTCGGCCATGCCGCCGACGCTGATCCGGTCAAGTAGGTAGTATTTCCCGAACGGGATCGGCTTTTTCACGAATGGTCTCCGGGGCGTTGGTCAGTTCTCGTCTGGTTGGAAAATATCGCACGCACGTTCCGCAAAGTCAATCTGCGCCGGTTGAAAAAAAATGAAGGAGTCCCCGAAAAGTCAGTCCTTTTCCGGCGGGTCGTGGTCGAGAAGGTTGCCGCGCTGGCGGTAGGCCTCGTGCCACACGGAGGGTGGAACCGGCTTGACTTCCGGGAAGATCCGGGACCAGGCAGCCTTGGGACGCGCGCGGACCACGAGCCAATGGATATCACCTCCCGTCGCCGGCGGGATGAGGCCGAAAATGGTTCTTGCTTCCAGTTTTTCCAGTGAATCTACCAACAATGAGGAACCGCCCGCACCGCTCGCGAAGAGGATGTCGCCGTCCGGATCCGCGCCGAGCACGTCGCGCGAAGCCACGATCTGCGACACCGCCGGGGACAGCCCCTGGACCACCACGTCGCCCGCGTGCACCTCCTCCGCCGGCACGAGCCTTGCGCCCGCGCCGTCGACGACCAGCGCCGGTTCCCCGCCCTGCAGCTCGTGCAGCGTCTCCTTGTTCCTCACGAGACCGGTCGAGATGCCGGCCGCGGACGTTCCGAACGGCACCGCCGCGAGCGCGTCCTGCGGCTTCGCATCCTCCACCGAGACCGCGATCTGCGACGGGTCGAACTTCATGAGGCGAAGGCTTTGATCGTTCCCGGCCGACACCGCGGCCACGGGATAGCCCTCGCGCGCCTCCACCGGAGCCCACGTTCCCCCGGACGTGTCCTGAGGAGGACGGTCGAAGAGAGACGGGTTTCGCACCAGGTAGAAGAAGTCGCGCGGATCGCGTCCGATGTAGCGGGGAAAGCGCATGTGGCTCATGCGGCTCGTCATGCGCCGCGCGCGAAAGACCAGATCCGGCCTGCGCGGCACACCGCCCTCGTCCTCTGAGTACTGGTTGAGCGGTCGCGCGAACGCGGGCTGCCCGCCCGTCCTGTCAACCCTGTAGAACTCGAATCCGCAATGGCCCGAGTTCATGTCGAGGTGCATGCCGTAGTCGCACCCCGCGGCGACCATGGCCTCTCCAAGGCGCTCCGGCGACTGGTTCTCGCCCCAGAAAAACATGAGCTTGCCGCCCTTGGTGAGGCACAGCCCCGTGCGCTGGGTGAACACCTGGTCGTCGGCGCCCGGTGCCACTCCTCCCCACCACTTGCGCTTGTACGCGTTGACGACTCCGCCCTCCACGAGCGGATTCAGGTTCTGCCGCAGGTCGCGCATGCCGTCGGGCAGATCGCCGATGGGATCGGGCCAGGTGCCCATGGACACGCTCCCGTCGTCCATCACGGCCACGGTCGCGCCGTACGGCAGCGGCGGGAGGAACGTCATCTTGTCGAGCACCATGCCCCACTCGCCGTGGAGCGCCTGGAACGCACCGTTGAACGCGCCCACGAGGCGCGAGACGTCGTCCCGGGGCCCGGGTTTGCGTGGGACCTCGCCCGCGCCGTGCAGCCCGGTGGTCGACTGGGGCTCCTGCACACCGGCCATCATGCGCAGACCCACGCGCGAAGGATCCCACGCCGTGATGAACACCGGGGCGAATCTGCGCTCCGGATCGACCCGCAGGAACGTGGAGTAGAAGAGCGGCGGGCCGGCCACGTCGGGCGTGAAGATGCCGTCATCGACGGGCGCCCACTTGCCCTCGCCCGCGAGGGAGGGCTTGAGCTTCGGCGCGATCGGCGCGGGCGGCCAGCCCGGGAGCCCCTGCGCGGGTTTGGCCGCGGTTCCGGTCACCACCACGTCTTCGTAAGCCAGGGGATCGTCGCCCGCGATTTCGTACGCCGCGCGGGCCAGCCAATCGTTGAGATCGAACCACACCTTTTCGAGCCGCGCCACCCGGTCCGGGCCGATCCATGGCACGGCCCGCAACGTGTCCACGGTCCACGCGAGCAGCGCCGGCCGCCCCTTGACCATCTCCTGTGCCACCACGATCGGAGAGGCGACCCGGCCGTCCGCGGCCACGGTGAAGGCGCCCGCGTCCGAGCCCACGACGAGCTCCGCTCCCCGGAACGCAAGCGACACCTTGGCGGGCGGCTGCTGGAACACGAAGTGCCGGAAATAGACTCCTTCGAAGCGCCCGGTCTTCTGGTAGTTCGTGATCGCGTTGGCGATCCGCCACCACCGCGACCAGCCCTCGGTGAGCTCGCGCGGCTCTCCCCGGAAGTCGATCAAGGTCACCCCGCGGTAGCCCTGCGCGAGGCGGGCGGCGAACGCGACGCGGCCGTTCCCGTTCACGGCGAGCACGTCCTCGTCCGCGTCGGCCGTCACCGACAGGTTCGCGAGCCTTCGAACCGCCCTCGGCCGGCCGTCGGCCGTGACGCGGATCTCGGCCGTGTACAGATCCCGGCCCGCGCCCGCAACGTCCCGCTCGGCGGCGAGGAACACGGCCGGCCTCCACCCCGTCACCCCGGTCCGGGCCCGGGCGCCGTCCCATACCCAGCGCAACGAGCCGTCGTCCACGGACAGCCGCCGTTCTCCCGCCACGAGCCGCTCGACCGCCCTCGGCGGGGACCCGGGCGGAACGCCTCCGTCCGCAAAGGCGTAGAGCGCCGACGCGATCGCCACGAGCAGGGCCGCGAGGCCGTGGACAGGCACGAATCCGGCGATGGGGGAGCTCTTCATGGCGGCGCATTATACTCGAGCGCAACAATCACAACTGGTTGAAAATCCATGTCCAAATTGGTATGGATCTTATTCTGGTTTTTGGATGGCGAACAACAAAACGGCTCATCCCAGGAGGAAAGACGATGCGCACGTTGTCCACTGTTCTGGCCCTGGCCGCGATGCTCGCCGCGGGGACTGCGGCGGCCGCGGTCGGCAAGGCCGCTGGGACCGCCTCATCCGCGATCGGCAAGCAGGATGTCCGCGACGCCATCTTCAAGCTGAAGAGCCCCAACCCGGAGGAGGTCCTCTCGAGCGTGCAGATCCTGGCCGCGTCGGGATCCAAGGATGCCGTCAACCCGCTCACCGACCTCCTGCTTTCGGGCCCGCGCGACGATATCACGAACGCAATCATCACGGCGCTCGGGTCCATCGGCGATCGCGCATCTGTCGACGTCCTCATCTCGTACCTCAACCACCGCCGCCCGGACGCGCGCGTGGTGGCCATCATGGCCATCGAGGGTTACAAGGAGGCCAAGGTGACCTCCGCTCTCGAGGGTGCCCTGCGCGACTCGGACGTCCAGGTCCGCAGCACCGCGGCCATGGCGCTCGGCAAGCGCGGCAGCAAGGGCTCGGTTCCCATCCTCTTCCAGGCATTCGATCGGGGCGTCGCGGACGCGGCCATCGCCATCGGCCAGATTGGCTCGCCTGCGGACGCGCAGCGGCTGGCCGGCTACCTGGGCAAGAACGACGTGAAGCTCCTTCTGCCCGGGTTCGACGAGTTCCTGCGGCGGGCCGACTTCGCCGAGCCCGACAAGATCAAGATTCTTGATCGGCTCTTCGAGCTCGCCGGACCGGACGTGCGGCGGTTCGCCGTGGCGTACAAGGCCTCGTTCCCCCAGGGGACGGAAGAGGACAAGAGTCTCTTGTACAAGAAGGTGTGCCAGATGGTGCGCCAGATTCCGGAGGAGTGAGGCCATGCTCATCGAGAAAGCGACAAGGTTCGCGAGCCTGTTCATGATCGGCCTTTTGGTGGTCTTCTCCTTCGGGGCGGCCGGCGAGATCTGCGGCGGCCTCTTCGACACCACGGCCGCGGCCTTCGGCTCGAGCTTCCCGGACAACCGCGTGGAGGACGTCCGCACGGTGCTCGCCGACATCGGCGGTCCCGCGGCCCTGCCGAGCCGCCCGACCAACAGCCTGGGCGTGCCCATGGCCCTCGTCGTCACGGCCGGGCAGCCGCGCTCGCTCGTGGCGTTCGACATGGCGTCCGGCAAACAGCTGTGGAAGGCGGCGCCGCCGATCCAGTCGGAGGTGACGGTCGGCTCGGACGTGGCCGTGTTCCAGTCCGGCTCCGAGGTGATGGCGGTGAGCCTGCGCGACGGGCGCAAGGCCTGGACGCACGGCATCGAAGAGGGGTGGAGCTACCACGGCGCGGCGATCGGCCCCGAGGTGGCTGTGCTCTCCGTGGGCGTCGGCGGCGAGCAGCAAGGCGGCTATGCGCTCGGGCGCGTGGTCGCGGTCAAGGCGTCCTCGGGCCGCACCGTGTGGGACATCTCGTCCGGCGGCGGCCTGCTCGGAACCCCGGCCATCTACAAGGACCTCGCGTTCGTACCTTGGGATCGGCAGAAGATCGCGGTGATCGATGTCGGCAAGGGTCGCGAGATTTGCCGCCTGCGCGCGGTCGACGATGTCATCACCTTCGCGGAGGCCGGGCCGGGCGGTGTGTTCTACGGCTCGGGCGTCATCTACCGCCTGGACGAAAAGTCGGCCTCGGGCACGCGCACCGGCTCGACCGTCTTCATGCCCAAGCTGGAGCCCGTGCCGGGCGAGCCGGGCTTCGAGCGCGACGCGTTCGCCAAGCCGGTCGGCGGGCGCTCGGCGAGCGACAAGATCCGCTTCCACTGGCGGCCCACCGGCGGTGGCGGCGCGCCCATCGGCATGCTCGACGGCGTCTTCTACCTGCACTACTGGCGCTACGTCGTCGCGTTCGACGAGGCCACGAGCCAGGTGCGCTGGGTGTACAGGTCCGACACGGACATCGAGAACATGAAAGTGGTGAACGGCGGCGTGATCGGGGCCGACTCGACGGGCAAGCTCTTCTTCCTCGATGTCGCGAGCGGCACGCCCATCTGGACCATGGACACGGGCACGAAAGTGCTCGCGGCCGTTTTCGACGCCGACGGATTCCGTCCGGCGGGCGGCGGCGGTCAGCCGGCGGATCCGCTCATCGGCTTGAAGGAGATGATCTGGGATAAGGACAACCGGATGCTCCCCATCCGCGCTTACGCGGCCTTCCTCATGGCCGCCATCCCCGTGCCCGAGGTGACGCGCGACCTGCTCGAGGTCTACTCGAACGCGGCCGTGCCCAAGACCTTGCGCGACTCGGTGGTCCAGGCGCTGAAAAAACGCACCCTCGGCTCACAGTACCTGGTCGAGGCCCTGCACATGAAGTACGACTACCTCGAGCAGACCCAGTCGCCGCCCATGGACGTCGTGGCCCCTGCCCTCGTCAACATGAACGACCGCTCGGGTGTTCCCGGGCTGCTCGATCACCTCATGAACCACGAGACGTCCGTAGGCAGCCTGCGCGATATCGCGGTCGCCATCACGACCCTGGGCGACGCGACCGTGGTCAACACCTTGAAGCAGTTCGTCACGCTCTACCACGCCGACTCTTCCCTGCTCGGCCACGAGGACGCCCTGACCGCGGCCGCGCAAGGCATCCTGCTCTTCGGCGCGAAGGACGGCGAGGAGTTCGTGGCGCACATGCGCGACGAGAGCCAGACGCTCCCGGAGCTGCGCACGCAGCTGCTCGCCCTGCTCGATCCCGAAGCCGCGGCAAAGGCCCAGGCCGAGGCGCTCGCCAAGGCTGCCGCCGAGGCCAAGGCCAAGGCCGAGTCCGAGGCGGCGGCGACCGCGGACAAGGCCGCGCAGGAGTTCGCCGACCGGCCCGACGCGCTGTCCCGCGAGCAAATCAACCAGACCGTCGCAGCGAACCAGAACTTCTTGAAGCCGTGCGTCCAGGCGGCCCTGGGCCAGATGCCATCGCTGACCACCATACGGATCCGGTTCGCCATCACGGGCGAAACGGGCAAGGCGCAGGACGTGGCCGTGTTGCCCAACAACGTCACAGGGCTGCTCGAGTGCCTGACGAGCGGCTTACAGGCCATCGAGTTCCCCAGGTTCAAGAACCTGCGGCAGAGCGCGTCGTACACCATCACCATCCAGGGCCAGGCTGCGCCCGTGCCCGGCTACGGCCTCCCGCCGCCCACGGGATCCGGCGGACAACCGGGCACGTACGATCCGGATTCTTTCGGCGGCGCGGGTGGATTCCAGCAACCGCAGCCCCAGCAGCCGCAACAACCTCAGCAGCCCCAGCAGCCCAACAAGGACCCCGACTCGTTCTAAAACACAGGTCCGATGGGTCTTATCGGACTTATGGCCAGCCCCGTCAGAGCCAGATCTTCCCCGGGTTCATGAGCCCGCGCGGGTCGAACGCGACCTTGAGGCGCTTTTGCAGCGCGATGACCTCCCCGCTCTGCTCCCACGGCAGGTAGGCCCGCTTCGCCAGCCCCACTCCGTGCTCGCCCGTGATGGTGCCCTTGAGAGCGAGCGCCAGCCTGAAGATGTCGCCGAGGCACGGCTTGGGGTCGAAACCGTCGTCGTCCCAAAGCACGTTCACGTGAAAGTTGCCGTCCCCGGCATGGCCGTACGACGCCACGACGACCTTGTGCCGCTCCCCCACGACGCGTAAGCCCATGAGGAGCTCGGCGGCACGGCTGCGGGGCACGGCGATATCCTCGGCCACCTTGTGCCTCGCGCGCTCCTTGATCGCATCCGACAGCACCCGCCTGGCGGCCCACAACCGGTCGCGCTCTCCCGCGTGCTTCGCCATGAGCACGTCGATGGCCCCGGCGCTTTCGCACTCGGCCGCGAGCCGCGTGACCTGATCGTCCACGTCGGCCTCGGTCGGCCCGTCCGCCTCGATGAGCAGGAGCGCGCCTGTCCCGTCGGGAATCGCCCCGGCGCCCGCCCGTCGCAACGTGTCCACGACCACGCCGTCCATGAGCTCAAGCACGCGGGGCACGAGCCCTTGCGCCACGATGCGTGAGACCGCGGTCCCGGCGGTCACCTCGTCGCGAAACCGCACGAGGAGCGTTGCCATCACGGGCGGATTCCGCAGGAGGCGCAAGGTCACCCTCGTGAACGCGCCCAAGGTGCCCTCGGAGCCCACGAGCAAAGCCGTGAGGTCATAGCCCGCCACGCCCTTGACCGTGCGCCGCCCCACCTCAAGCCGCGCGCCGCCCACGAGGCCGAGCGTGAGCCCGAGCACGTACTGCCGCGTCACGCCGTACTTGAACGCCCGCGGTCCGCCCGCGTTGTGCGCCACGTTCCCGCCGATGGTGCAGGTCTCGAGGCTGTTGGGATCCGGCGGATAGAACAGTCCCTCGCCCGCGAGCAGCGCCTGCAGCTGACCCGTGACCACGCCCGGCTCCACCACCGCGAGCAGGTCCTCCCGGCTCACCTCCACGACCCTGTTCAGGCGCGTACAGTCGAGCACCAGGCCGCCTTCCGCCGCGATCGCTCCGCCCGACTTGCCGGTGCCCGCTCCGCGCGGCGTCACGGGCACGTCGGTTTTCTCGGCCAGCTCGAGCGCCGCGAGCACATCCGCCTCGCATTCGGCCCGCAACGCGACGTCGGGAAGGCGCGGCTCGGCGTCGGACTCGTCCTTGGCGTACGAGGCGAGGATGTCCGGATCGTCCACGATCTTGTGCGAGCCCACGCGCCGCCCGAGCTCGAGCGCGAGCCGCAGGGTCTTTTCGCGTGTGTCCGGCATTTCCCGATCCATCGAGAGTTGCGTACCAGGACCTCGCGCTCGCGACAAGGCCCGCGCGACACGCGATCCCCCCCTTCAATTGCGCCGATTTGTTCAAGTGATAGGCTGACTGCACATGCCGCCGTCTTGTCGCCGTGCAACCGCTCTTTTCCTCGTGCTTTTCGCCGGGCTGTCATGCGCCGAAAAGACGCCGGCCACCATCGCCGACCTGGCGTGCAAAGACTGCAACGTGCTGCTCATCACCGTGGACGCCCTGCGCGCGGACGCCCTGCCCTGCTACGGCGGGAAGAAGGAGGTGGGCTCGCGCATCTGCTCGCTCGCCGAGAACGGCATCCTGTTCGAGCGCGCCCATACGTTCGCCCCTCTGACGTGGCCCGCGCTCGACGCGATCATGACCGGCGCGACGCTCTCGAACGAGAGCTGGGAAGGTTGCCTCGCGGCGCTCGTGGACAGGCCATCGCTGGCGGAGCTTCTCGGAAAGAGGGGTTACGCCACTGCGGCGTTCACCGCGCACCCGGCGCTCGACCTCATGCCGGACGACCGGATGCGCGCTTCGAGCCCGATCAGGCGTGGGTTCGACGTCTTCCGCGTCGTCGCTCCGTTGCAACCGTCGAAGGAGCCCACTTCCAAGCTCCTTTCGGCGGAGGCCTCGGCCTGGCTCGAGCAAAACAGGGGCCGGCGCTTCTTCCTGTGGACGCACTTCTTCGACACCCATGCGCCTTACCTGTCCTACGGAGCCTATGAAAAAAGCATGAAGCACGGCCCGGATGCGTGCGGCGACCCGAGGATCCTTTCCGGTACGATCAACTCCGGCGTCGCCTCGCCTCGCGAAGTCGGGTGCCTGCGCCACCTCTATCTCGCCGCGGCGTCCGACGTCGACGAGCACGTCGGCAGGATCCTCGATACGCTCGCAGAGCTCGGCCTCGACGACAGGACGATGATCATCCTCACCGCCGATCACGGCGAGGAGCTCATGGAGCACGGCGGGATGGAGCACGGGGACCATCTTTTCGAGGAGGCGATTCGCGTGCCGCTCCTCGTGCGCACGCCATCGACCGCGAAGAGGGCTCAAGGCCGCGTCCGCGAGATCGCGTCCACCCCATCGATCTTCAAGATGGTGCTCGACGCAACAGGCGGCCGTTGCCCCGTCATCCCGCTCGGCACGGCCGTGAGCCGCACGTTTCGGCCCGGAGTCTGTGAATCAGTCGCCGATGACACCCGCGGAATAACGTGCTTCTCCCATTCGCCATCCCTTCCAGGCTCGAAGGCGGGCGCCCCCAAAGGACCGATATTCGTTTTCCCGCAAGCGACAGATCAAAGCCAGCGCGACGACTTCGCATTGGTAAAGGGCGATGTGAAGGTCATCCTGCCCGAGGGCAACCCGGACAGGGCCGAGGGACGCGATCTCTTCCGCGATCCCGGCGAGCGGCGCCGCCTCCCGGCCTTGCGCGAGCTGCGCGACGATCTCCTCAAGTGGATCGTGGACAACCGGATCGCTCCCAAGCCCAGCGCCGAGGCCCGACGCCTGGCCAAGGAGCGCGAGGAACAGATGAAGGCGCTCGGGTACATCAAGTCGAAGTAGGCCGCGCTTTACTTTCCCTTTTCAGACGTGCGATGCGCCTCAGCACGAAGAGGGCCGCGCCGCCGACGGCGAGCGAGATCCACTGCGACGTGGAGAGAAAGAGCAGTTGCCCGCGCGGGTCGACGCGGAAGAACTCCTCCACGAACCTGAACGACGCGTACGCGACCATCAGGATGGAGAAGTAGGTGAGAGGCGGCTGCCGGCCCCTGCGCTCGAGCAGCACCATCAAGTAGACGAACACCCCCAGGCAGAAGAGGCCCTCCGCGAGCTGCGTGGGCAAAAGCGGCGGTGTGTGGTCGGCCGCCTCGATGAGCCCCTGGCGGTTGAGCCACGCGTAGGCCTGGGACTTTCTCGAAAACTCCACGCCCAGCGCGTCGCAGCGCACGCCGAAGCAGCAGCCCGAAAGAAAGCAACCCAGCCGGGTCACCCCGATGCCCATGGCCGACGGAGCGGCGGCCACGTCGTACACGCGCAAGATGTCCTCGCGCCGCCCCTTGAAGAGCACCCACGCCGTGAGCGTCCCGGCCGCGCACGCCCCGATGAGCGCCCCGTAGAACACCCACCCGCCTTTGAAGGGCGTAAACGAGCGCGCGAGAAAGTACGCAAGCCCGCCGTAACGGTAGTAGCCGAGGTAGCGATCGAGCGAGCCGTCGAACAGGATGTGGAACACGCGCGCGCCGAGGAGCCCGGACGGCAACGTGATCGCCAGCACCGTGAGCAGCTTCCAGCGCGGCAGCCCGAGCAGGCGCGCGCAGTAGGCCACGAGCGGCGTGCCGATGATGAACGACACACCCAGCATGACGCCGTAGGCGTCGGTGACGCCCCTGCCGAACAGCCAGGATACGTATGGCTCGAAGACCTTGGGGTTCATCTCGTGAACGTCTTGGGTGAGCCCGGCAGGTCCCACGGGAAGTTGCCGCAGTCCTGCGGGATGTCGACGGCATGCGCGTACACGGTGTGCGTCCCTCCGCCGAGGAACGTCAGGAGGTCGGCCTCGTACGTGTACGTGAACCCGTGGGCCGTGGTCCCGCTTCCGCACGCCGTGCCCACCGCGGCCTCGCGCACCGCGTCGGCGGTCACGGTCTTCACCATGCGTGAGCCGCTGTCGCCGTTCTTGTCGAAGATGAGCTGAACGGTCAGCGCCGTGGGCCAGTCGTCGCCGTCGCAGGTCCAGCCCGTGGCCGCGGTGTCCGTGGCCGATTCGAAGTTGCCGGTGGGCAGGTTGGGCGTTTTGGACAAGACGTACAGGTAGTCGACGTTGTAACCGTACCAAACGAACTCCGGGCCCGTTACGAAGCGGAACCCGATCCTCGCGGTCGAGGTCTTGCATCCGGCCGGCACGTCGCCGGTCTGCCAGACCCACGTGGTACCCGAAACCGCGCCCTGGAGGCCCGTGTAGGCCACGATGTCCGTAAAACCCGTCGGGCTCGTGCCGTTGTCGCCGTTGCAGGCCAGGTGCATGAAGTCGTACCCGCTGTCCGCGGCTCCCGAGGTCGCGAAATACGCCGCCAGGTCGCATGTGGCGCAGACCGAGAGATCCAACGTTCCTGAGTAGGCGATTTCGTCCATGTTGTTCCAATAGGAGTCGCTGAACCACTCGGACAGCGACGCCGATCCGCTGTAGCCTGCCGCGGTGTTCCTGTACCAATGGCCGGTGAGCGTCCATCCCTGCAAGTCGGACTCCCACCCCCACACGCCCCCGTAACCCGAGATGTTGTTGATGGCATCGTGGCAGGAAAGGGCGGTGTCGGTGTCGGACCCGTCGGACATGTCGGACCCGTCGGACGTGTCGGACGTGTCGGAGTCTCCGTCCCCATCCGAGTCGGCGTCCGTGTCGCTGTCTGTGTCGGCGTCCGTGTCGGCGTCCATGTCGGCGTCCGTGTCGGCGTCCATGTCGGCGTCCGTGTCGGCGTCCATGTCGGCGTCCGTGTCGGTGTCGGTGTCCGTATCGGTGTCCGTATCGGTGTCGGTATCGGCGCCCGCGTCCGCTCCGCCGGAGCCGGTGTCTGTATCGTCGCCGACCATTTCCAAGGACGCGCAGGCCACGGCCGCGAAGCCCGGCAAGACGACAAGGACCATTGGAGCAAGAAACATGGGAGCATAGGTAAAACCGCGTCGGCTCATCATCGTTTTCATATCTTCCTCGAAAAGTCCGAAACGCGCTCAGCAGCCCGGGCTGCAGACGCCGGGGAAGGTGATGTCGTCGATAATCCAATAGTCGAGGCCGTAGCTGTACGTGTCGTCCTTCTGATACCACCACGTGAAGGTGTGCGCGCCGGCCGTCACAGCGGTGCAATGTTGGGTCCAGGCCATCTGGGTCCCGCTGACCGTGGTCATCCCGGCGGTATCGTTATCGACGATGAATATGAACCTGTCGTCGGCCGCTTCCGATTCGCCATAGAGCCAATAGCAGACGTTTCCGGCGGTCACCTCGTAGGACACCTGGGCGTATGCGGCCCAGCCGGTATTGGGGTTGTTGATGCCCATGTTGGTGCTCTTGAAGGCCCACGCGCCGCCGTGCGAGATGGTGCCGTACGACGCCCAGTAGGAAACGTTCCACCCCGGCGGGGTTGCGCCGCACTCGAAGTCGGTCTTGTTGTCGCAGGGCCCCGTATCGCTGTCCGAGTCGCTGTCCGCGTCAGTATCCGAATCGCTGTCGGCATCGGTGTCCGTATCAGTATCGGTGTCTGAGTCGGTATCCGTGTCTGAGTCCGAGTCGGTGTCGGTGTCCGTGTCGGTATCACTGTCGGCATCGGTATCTGTGTCTGAGTCGGTGTCGGTGTCGGTGTCGGCGTCCATGTCGGCGTCCGTGTCGGTATCGCTGTCGGCATCCGTGTCGGCGTCCGTGTCGGCGTCCGTGTCGGCGTCCGTGTCGGCGTCCGTGTCGGTATCCGAGTCAGCGTCCGTGTCGGTGTCCGTGTCGGTATCGCTGTCGGCATCCGAGTCAGCGTCCGTGTCGGTGGCCGTGTCGGCGTCCGTGTCGGCTCCGGCCTCCGCGCCCGCATCAGCGTCGGCGTCGAGATCCGTGCCCGTTCCGTCCGAGCCGGTGTCGTCGTCGGATACATTCATGGTCGCGCATGCCACGGCCGCGAGGCTAGGCAAGACGACAACGATCACTGCGGTGAGAGACCGGGCGCCACGCGTGAAAAGATGCCTGTATGTCATGGTTCCCATGCATTTCCCTCGATAAAACCGCTCATGACCAAGCAACGACCAATGATCCCGGCTAGTCCCAAGAATAAACATAGACGGTATGCCCGGTGTAGGGCCACCAGTCCCAGACCCAATACGAATGGTCCACGCACGTGTAGTTGCGTGTTCCGCAGTACAGCACCCAGCTGACGTGGCTCCCGTCGCACGGCGTGCTCGTCCCCGCGCTGCATGCGACGTTGTCCCCGTTCAAGACGCACCCGGAGCACGTCCGGCCCGTCGTCACCGAGCTCGTGGTGCAGATGTCGCCGCACGTCCCGTCCGTGGTGTAGCACCCCGATCCGGCGTCGCAGTGTGACACGC
>JAQTNF010000059.1 GCA_028713995.1 Deltaproteobacteria bacterium
CGCCGCGACCTCGACCTGGCAGACCACGAGTCCAAGCACCTGCTGCGCTGCGGACGAAGTGCAGGAGCCCGGCGGAACCGCGTGCTGGAAGCGCTGTCCGCTCGGCCAGACGTGGAGTGGATCCGCGTGCACTGGCACGGCCACTACGTACACCCAGGCGAACGCGATCTCGGCGTGCCAGGCCCTCGCGACCTCTTCATCCAACTGGCGCTTGGCCACGACGCGGGACTTTGCGCGCATCCTGGGCAATGCGACGGTGAACAACGAGACAGGCCCAGGCTTCACAGGCACGGCCTGCACGAATGCGTCCACGGGCTGCTACGCGATGTTCGACTCTGCAACGCGCGGTGCGACGGGCATCTGGACCCAGAGCGTGGCGAGCTCTTCGAACGGCGGCAAGGCCAACCTCAGCACCGGCGCGGTCACGAGCGTGGCCAGGACCGGGACCAACCCGGCGTTGTGTTTGCGCGACATGGACGCGGCAGCGGCCTGCCAATCGGCTGCCTCGGCCTTCGTGTACAGCTTCGAAAACGGCGAGCCCGCGACGACCCTGTACGGCTCTCCGAGCTGCTGGAGCGTGGGCGCTCCCACGGCCAACGCCTCGGCCCCGTCTTCTGCTCAGTCCGGCACGCAATTGCTAGGGTGCCCGCGCACGGCCGTGTACTCGAACAGCCTGTCGTACACCACCAACTGGGCGGAAGGTCCGAGAACGAGCGCCTGGGAGGGCTTCAAGATCTCCCAGTGCTCGGGCCAGAACGTGAGCGTGCACTTCTCCATGTGGACCGACATCGAGCCCAACGCGGCCGGGTGTCCGGACGGCGTGTGGTGGGAGATCTCGACCGATGGCGGGTACACCTGGACCGCGGTTCCCACATCGGTGCCGTTCACGGACGCATACGGCAACTGGTGCTTGCTGAATTCGGGCTGGCTGGAGCACACGTACACGCTGCCCGCGGCGTACCTGAACGATCAGTTCCGGATGCGGTGGGTGTTCTACTCCAACAGCCAGAACCGCTTCCGCGGGCCGTTCGTGGATAACGTCCACCTGGTCAGGAACTGAGGTGGGTCATGAAAAACATAGGCCGACCTTCAGTCAGTTCCATGCTGTTTCTCTTGCCCGCGCTTATGGCGCCTGCTTGCAGCAGCTGCTCTGGAAAAGACATTTGCATGGAATGCGGCGATTTCGACGGCAACTACGGCACAGGTACCGGAAGCGGGAGCGACACGGGCTCGGACACGAGCACCGGCACGTCACCGTCGTGCGAGACCAGCCACACCACGCTCGAATGGAAGCCATTGCCCCAGGGCATCGACTGCGGCAAAGGCTGCCGCCAGCTCACGTTCGAGGAGATCAACAATATTACGGAATGGGCGGCCACCCACAGATACGTGGCCTACACCGATGATGTGAATGCCGACATGCATGTCATCGACGTGGATTCCAGTTGTTATGCCGACGTCGAAAAGGAAATGGTGGGAGCTTATCCGAGTATCAAAGGAAACAGGCTGGTTTATTCGGCAAGTTACTATGCCGAACCGTATCAGGCAAGTATTAGGATCCTCGATCTAACATCGGGGAAAATGCAAAAGTGCCTGGAAGAGGTGCAGACAGCTTATCCACACATATATTATGATTATCCGGTAATGACAGGAAACGATATTGCGTTCAAATGGGAAAAGTTAAATGAGAACTCCGACATCATTTATCCGGTTTACGTGGACCTATACACCATTGGAGGGGAACGGAAGACGATCTTCGATACTGGTCGAACCGCATTCAATGTGAGGGCGGATGGCGACTACGTGGTTTGGGAGGACGGCCAAGACGCGACACTACCGGACATCTGGGCTCATAAGATATCCATGGGTGAGACCTGGAACCTCACGAATCATCCAAGTGGCCAGTGGTTGCCGCGAATGGACGGAACGAGGGTCGTGTGGAGCGATCTGCGCAACAGTCCCAACCCGTCGTTGGACGGCAGCTTGGCGCATCAGGACATCTACATGTACGATTTCGCCACGAGCGAGACGACCGAGATCACCAACGCGAACTGGATCCACTACGGTCCCGACATTTCGGGCGATCACGTCGTGTGGACGGATTACCGAGCCTGCTCGGATCCGAATAACAAGTACGACTGGGACGGAACCGACATCTGGATGTACGACCTCAAAGGCAAGTCTGAGCACCAGATCACAAGTTATCCAGGCGGAGAGAGCGAGCCGCAGATCGACGGAGACCGGGTCTACTATTTCCGCCAGATTCCCACGAGCGGCCTGTTCGCCATCTTCGTGCAGGAGCTCTCGGCCCTGGGGCTGTGATGAGGGCAATGTCGGTGTGCCTTTTCCCAGGAGAGGCGATCATGCGTATTTCATCATGCAATTGGATCTTCCTGGCCGCTTTCGCGCTCTTTGCACCCGCTTGCAGCAGCTGCTCTGGAAAAGACATTTGCATGGAATGCGGCGATTTCGACGGCAACTACGGCACAGGTACCGGAAGCGGGAGCGACACGGGCTCGGACACGGGCACCGGCACGGTGCCGGCTTGCGAGAGCAGCCACACCACGCTCGAATGGAAGCCGTTGCCCCAGAGCATCGACTGCGGCCCAGGCTGCCGCCAGCTCACGTTCGAGGAGATCAACGATGTAAACGAATGGGCGGCGACTCATCGATACGTGGCGTATACCGATGATTTAAATGGCATGATGCACGTCGTCGACGTGGATGCTGGATGCTACTCCGACGTCGAGAAAGAAATGGGCGGGAGCTATCCGGATATCAACGGGAACAGACTGGTTTTCGTGGCCGACGACTATGGCGACCCGTATCGGATGAGGATTGAAATCATCGATCTGGCGTCCGGAGCGATGCAAAAGTGCTTGGAGGAAGTGCAAACAACTTATCCACATATATCTTATGAAAACCCGGCGCTGGTGGGAGAGAAGATCGCATTTAAATGGAAAAAGAGAAATGAAAACTCTGACATTATCTATCCAGTCGATGTGGACTTGTATTCCATCGGCGAAGGTCGAAAGACGATATTCGATTCCGGTCGGAATACCTTCTATGTGAGGGCGGATGGCGACTACGTGGTATGGGAGGACGACCCTAACGACTTAATCCCGGACATCTGGGCGCACAAGATTTCCACTGGCAAGACCTGGAACCTGACGAACCACCCGAGCGGTCAGTGGTTGCCTCGGATGGACGGAACACGGGTTGTGTGGAGCGATCTGCGCAACGGGCCGGAACCATCGGAAGACGGTAGCCTGGCGCATCAAGATATATACATGCACGATTTCGCCACCGGCGAGACGACCGGGATCACCAATGCGAACTGGATCCACTACGGTCCCGACATCTCGGGCGATCGCATCGTATGGACGGATTACAGGGCTTGCTCGGATCCGAACAACAAGTACGATTGGGACGGAACCGACATCTGGATGTACGACCTCAAAACAAAGACCCAGCATCAAATTACGAGCACTTCCGGAGGCGAGAGCGAGCCCCAGATCGATGGAGATCGCATTTTCTATTTGAAGCAAATCCCCACGAGCGGTCTGTTCGCCATCTTCGTGCAGGAACTCTCGGCCCTGGGGCTGTGAGAATGAAGGCGTCGAAGACAAGACAATAAGGCCGAGCGCGGGGCAGAACGGTGGAAAAAGCCTTGGCGAACAATTGTCCTCGTACAGGCGGCCTGTTGGCGATGGCGGTTATTGAAAGCGTGGTAATGAGCGTGGGATGTCATGATCAATGGCTCAGTTGCAATTCAATGCTTGCGATGAACGACTATGGCGTCACCACCAACCTGAACCCAACGCTTGTCGTGTGTCGTGAAGCCCGGTGAGGTCGCGAGCCCGAGCGGGCTCAAGATCCCGGGCATCTTCAAGGACAACTGAGAGGGCGCAGCTCCTCCCTGAGGCGGAGCAGGGCCGGATCCGCGGGCGCCAGGATCGCCGCGTGATCCAGGATCCGCGCGGCCTCCACGACCCTCCCGGCGCGGGCCAGGACGCGCGTCAGGACGACGAGCGTGCGCGCCGAGGCGCCGAGCTCCTCGTCGACGGCCCTTTGCGCCGCCGAGACAGCGCGCTCGAGGAGCTCGCGCGACGGAACGGCCTTGCCGGTCGCCACGTCCTCGGCCAGATCCGCGAGCAGGGCCGGATCGTCCGGGGCTGCCTGCAGCGCAGCCTCGAGCGTCTCGAGGGCCTTTGGCTCCTCTCCTTTGTGGAAGAGGAAGCGCGCCGTGAGACGCGCCCGGCCCGCGGTGTCGTATTGCTTTGCTTCGAGCATGCGGCGGTAGACCTCGTCGGCTTCGGCCGCGCGTCCGGCAGCGAGGAGGCTGTCGAGCTCGAGCGAATCGAGGAGAGCAGTGTTCTCGGGCGAGGACGTCTCGTTGCGCAGCGCGGCGATGTCCGCGAGCGCCTCGGCGTGGCGGCCGGTCCGCGCCAGGAGCTCGATGCGCATCATCTTGATAGAGACCGAGCGCGACTGTGCGGGCACCTTCTCGTCGAGCAGGACGAGGGCCCTGTCGTAGTCGCCCCGATCAGACAGGGTCACCATGTTGAAAAGGATCGTCTCCTGGACGTTCTGCTCGAAAGTGCGCGGCCGGGCCAGGGTGAGCATCTCACCGTCACTCACGGCTTCCACCAGGTCGAACGCCACGCCGTTGAAAGTTCTCCAAATGAATCGTGCGATATCATTGCGGATTTCGTCAAAGTTGGCCACCCCGCGACCCAGAGCCACATAGAGCGCGCCGGGCCTGTAAGTCATGGTCGACGCGTCGATAGCCTGCCACGCCGTGCCGTTCCAGTACTCGTTCCACATATGGTAGGCCCAGATGCCGCCATGGGTCAGATAGAGGCCCGATACGAGTCGCGTGGGGATGCGCTCGGCCCGCATCAGGGACGCGAACAGCACTGCGTGCTCTGTGCAGTCCCCCGAGCCGCGTGCGAGCGTGGAGACCGCGTCCGCCATGGAGAACGTGCGGCGCTTGTCCGGGATGAGCGCGCTCACGTAATGCATGATGAGGCCCGCGACCTGGTCGGCATCCGACCAGAAACGCGCCGGGTTGTTGATCAGCGCGGCCCGCGCCACCACCGGCGTGGCGTTGTCGCGACGCGCAAGGGGCAGAAAGCCGGACTTGCCGGACGAGCGCAGGAAGCGCAGGGCTTCGCGGATCTGCGGAGCGCCGGGCCTCACGTAGCGCGACGGGGCCGTGTCCTCGGCCACGGGAGGATCTCTGCCGTCCGGCGCAAAGGCGCGCACGTCGAGGGTCAGTGTGTCAGGCGCCGTGCGCACCACGGTCTGGTTGGAAGGCTGTGCAAGCAGGCCGAGCCCGTCGAGCCGATCCGGAGTGGAGGTGAGGCGGAACCTGGCGCGCGTGGCTGCATTGGGATTGGCCAGGTAGGCCTCGGAGTGCAGCCCCACGAGAAGCTCGCTCGTTTCATCGGCCTGCGAGGCCGGGGTCGGCGTGAGCCTGCGCACTTGACGCGACGTGGGGTATTCCTCCTGCCACAACATGCCCTGCGCGTCGAAAAAGGTCCGCGCCACCACGTCACCGGTCCGCGTCTCCACGGCCTCGGCCCATTTGCCTGAGATGCTCTGGCCGTAGACCTCGACCGTGCCCGGACCCGCGGCGGCCACGGACAGCTCCAGGGGCGCCTCGAGAAGGGGCTCGTAGTAGGAGATGGCGCGCGGTTCGAGGGCGTTTGCCGCTGCCGCGTCCCTCAAGGTGTCGATCAGCCCCAAACCAATCACCTCGTTGCCTGCGAGCGCCACGGGCGCGATGGCGGACGTGCTGTCCTCCTCGGACAGGGATGTCACCTGCACGCGTCGATCCCAGCGCTCGCCATCGAAACCGACCAACTCGGAGCGCGTCACGACCTGGTCCGTGGACAAGTGCGAGGCGCGCAGCAGGGCACCGTCCGAAGCGCGCGTGCGCTCCATGCGGACCGTGTGGTTCTCGAGGGCGACGTCCTTGACCTTCATGCGTGTCACGGCATGGGACACGACCACGCGCTCGGGTCCGTACGGACCTTCATCGGTGTAACGCGTGCGCACCTCCCGCCCCACCTCCTTGCCGTCCGAGAAGATGGTGAGCACGATGTGCTCGCCGGGCGCGACAGAGCAGGCGGGTACGGTGGGGGACGGGGTCGGGGGTGTGGAAGTGACCGGGACCTTTGGGGTTTTGGGAGTAGGTCCAGGGGAGAAACCGCCGCAGGTCGTCCCAAGCGCGGCCAGGACCAGGAACGCTGTCAGAGCGTGGCGCTGGAGTGGGACGGATCCGGCCAAGTTCATCTGAAGAATGTAAAGACGTAGACAACGGGTGCCCCGAACAGGAACCCGTCGATCCGGTCGAGCAGCCCGCCGTGGCCCGGGATGATGCGTCCCGAATCCTTGACCCCACAGCCGCGTTTGACGAAGGACTCGGCCAGGTCTCCGATCTGACACGCGACGCTCAGGGGCAGGCCGAGAAGGAGAGCGTCGATCCATTCGAGCTCGGGGAACACGGTCGCCTTGGCCGCGGCCACGACACCCATGGTGCCGAGCAGTCCGCCGATCGAGCCGGCCCAGGTCTTGGACGGGCTGAGACGCGGCGCGAGCTTGCGCCTGCCCAGCGCCCGCCCTGCAGCGTAGGCCGTGGTGTCGCCCATGAACGCGCCCGCGGCGAGGAGCAGCACCCATCCACGGCCGTGCTCGCCCGCGAAAAGGAGAGCGATCACGCCAAGGAGGCTCCCGACATAGGCTGCGCCCGCCACGGACAGGCCTGCGCCCCGCACCGAGTCCGCAAGCTCGGCGCCGCAGGAGGAAAAGGCTAGGAAAGCGATCGGGAAAAGGAGCGAGAAGGTCAGAATCGGCAGAGGGGCCCAAAGACCCGAAAACGCTATGGAACCGGCCGCGAGGCCCGTGAGGACGGCCGCGACCGCCCGACGCGAGCGCAAAGCCGCGGCCAGGGTCATGTTGCCCCACTCCAGTCCCGATACGATTGCCAGGCCAACCATGACAACGGAAAACAAAGGAGGGCTTCCGAGGAGAACCAGAATCAGGGCCAACGGGATGAGGACCGCGGCTGACGCGAGGCGCAGGGCAAGGTTGCTCATCCCGTCAAACCACGTTCCCGAAGCGGCGCTGGCGTCCGGCGTACGCGGCCAAGGCCTCGTCGAGCGCGGCTTCGTCGAAATCGGGCCACATACGGTCCACGAAGTAGAGCTCTGCGTACGCCAAGCCCCACAGGAGAAAGTTCGAGATGCGGTACTCTCCGGACGTGCGGATCATGAGATCCACCGGACCGAGCTCCGCGGACCACAGGGCGCGGTCGAGCATGGCGGTATCGATGGTTTCGGGATTGAGATCACCGAGGGCCGCTCGCCGCGCGAGGGCCCGGACGGCTGCGGCGAGCTCCTCGCGGCCACCGTAGGAGAGCGCCAAGCATAGGGTCATGTCCGTGTTGCGAGAAGAGTCCTCGATGAGCTGAAGGAGCGCGGCGCGCGGAGCCTCGGGCAACCGATCGATCTCGCCGATGGTGGTCAGGCGGATACCATTATCGAGGATGGTGCGGCGCTCGAGCTTGACGTACTCCGCGAGCAAGCTCATGAGGGCCGACACTTCGATGGAGGGCCGCGACCAGTTCTGCGACGAAAAAGAGTACAAGGTGAGCACCTTGATGCCGCGCTCCCGGCACGCGGTCACCGTGGAGCGTACCGCCTTGGCGCCCTGCTGATGCCCGGAAACGCGGGACAGACCGCGCGAGCCAGCCCAGCGGCCGTTGCCGTCCATGATGATCGCCACGTGCCTGGGCAGATGGTTTTTCTTGCGTCCGGTCATGACACAGCAAAAAGCTCTACCACAGACGGTTTCCAAGCGGCAACATGAGGCACGCCGCATCCATTGGCTTTACCTTCGCGAACAAGGCGTACATATTGGGTGCGTAGGAGAGGTGACCGCGAATGGCCGAAGAAGACCTCTATAAAATTCTGGGCGTGGACAGGGACACGTCCGAGACCGAGATCAAGAAGGTCTACCGCAAGCTCGCGCGTGAGCTGCACCCGGACCGCAACAGGAACAACAAGGCCGCGGAGGAGCGCTTCAAGAAGGTCTCGGCCGCGTACGCTGTGCTGAGCAACAAGGAGAAACGCAAGCTCTACGACGAGTTCGGGGTCGACGGACTGCGCGACGGGTTCGATGCGGCGCGGTGGCGCGAGTGCCGTGAATGGGGTGCGCGCCGCCCCGGGGCGCCCTGGCCGGGCGACGGCCGGCAAACGTGCGCGGATGAAGATCTGGGAGGGTTCTCCGGGTTCGGCTCCATGGAGGATATTTTCGAGAGCCTGTTCGGCGGGGGCCGAGTGAGGACCGGGGGAGCGCGGCGGTCCTCCCCGTTCGGCGGGTACGGGGACTGGCCCGCGGAGAATCCCGGGGCACAGGTGAAGTCGGTCTTGGAAGTTGAGCTCCTCGACGCTGTGATCGGGCGCGAGCTCGAGATCGTGGTGCCGATGGGCCACGAGCGGCGCAAGCTCAAGGTCACATTGCCCCAGGGCGTGGAGGACGGGCAGATCATCCGGCTCAAGGGCCAGGGCGGGAGGACCGGCCGCGGCGGCCCGGCAGGAGATCTCCTGCTCGAGATCCGCATCAAGCCCGACCCGGCATACCAGCGCCAGGGGCTCGACCTCGTCAAGCGCGAAACCGTCACCGTGGGGCAGGCCTACCACGGGGTCGTTGTCAAGGTCGAAACCCCGTGGGGACAAGGGAAGCTCACCATTCCGCCCGGGACCCAGGGCGGCCAGAAGATGAGGCTCAAGGGGCAGGGAGTGCGGCGAGGCGCAGCGCGGGGAGATTTGTACGTCCAGATTGGGATCCGCGTTCCCACGCGACAGGATGAACAGACCGCGGCGGCCGTCGACAAGCTTGAATCCTTTTACGACTGAAGGGATGTTTTCCACAGCCGTGCATGTTTCACGTGAAACATCTGGAGTGCAACTGTTTAAAATAAAAGGAAGAATTGGAAGTTCACAGACTCGAGGCAAACGATCAACAGCTTTTCCACAGGTCCGGAAGGTGCTATAGATCACCCGGGAAAACCCACATGGACGCCTTTTCGGGACAGCCGGCGGTGGTGCTCGTATCGGGTGGCCTCGACTCGGCCGTGGTGCTCGCCATGGCGCGTTCGCAGGAGTTCGCGCCCCACGCCCTCACAGTCCGGTACGGCCAGCGCCATGGGGTGGAGGTGCAGGCCTCGGCCGCGGTGGCACGGGCGAACGGCGTCGCTCGACATCTCATCATCGACCTCGATCTGCGTGTCTTCGGCGGCTCGGCCCTGACCGCGGACGGGCCCGTCCCCAAGGGTGAGCGCGCGCCCGGCGCGGCAATCATTCCGCCCACCTACGTGCCGGCACGCAACACCATCTTTCTGTCGCTCGCGCTCGCGTGGGCCGAGACCCTTGGCGCGCGGGACGTCTTCATCGGCGTCTCGGCCGTGGACTACTCGGGCTACCCGGACTGTAGACCCGAGTACATCGCTGCGTTCGAGGCCGCGGCCAACCTGGGCACGCGCGCCGTCGAGGGGGGGCGCCCGTTTCGCATCCACGCGCCGCTCGTGCGCCTGTCCAAGGCCGAGACCGTGAAGGCCGGCCTCGCGCTCGGCGTGGATTTCGGGCTGACGCGCACCTGCTACGATCCGGATCCCGCGGGTCGTCCGTGCGGCGCGTGCGAGTCGTGCCGGCTGCGGGCCAAGGGCTTTGCCGAGGCCGGGGTGGAAGACCCGCTGCTCAAGCCATGACCGCCGTGGTCTACGTCCACAGCATTTTCCGCTCGATCCAGGGCGAGTCCACGCGCGCCGGCCTGCCGTGCGCGTTTGTGCGTCTGGCCGGCTGCCCGTTGCGATGCTCCTATTGCGACACGCGCGACGCCGCCGAGGCCAAGGGAGTGCCGATGCCCGTGGCAGAGGTCGCTGCTGCCGCGGCCGCCCTGGGACCGCGGCTCTTCGAGGTCACGGGCGGGGAGCCGCTCGCACAGCCCGGCGCGCCCGCGCTGCTTTCGGCCCTCGCGGATCTGGGGTTCGAGGTGCTGCTCGAGACGTCGGGAGCATTTTCGGTGGCGGGTCTCGATCCGCGCGTGCGCATCGTCATGGACGTGAAGTGCCCCGGCTCGGGCATGAGCGGACGCAACCTGCCCGAGAACCTCGGCGCGCTACGGCAAGGCCTGGACGAGGTCAAGTTCGTGATCGTGTCGCGGGCCGACTTCGACTGGGCGGTCGCCCTGTGCAATGAGCACGATCTCGCGTCGCGGGCCGCGCTGCTCGTCAGTCCGGCGCCGGGCCTCGTCGCCTTGCGCGACTGCGCGCAGTGGGTGCTCGTCTCGGGTTTGCCCTTGCGCTTGCAGCCCCAGATGCACAAGATCGTCTGGGGAGAGGATGCGGAGGGACGATGAGCGCGGCCGTGCGCAAAACGCGCCTGTTCACCATCGGGCATTCGGATCGGACGCTCGAGGAGTTCCTCGTTCTCCTGGAGAAATCCTCGGTGCGGCTCGTGGCGGACGTGCGCGCGAACCCGACCTCGGCGCGCTTCCCGTGGTTCGAGCGCGCGGCCCTGGCCTCGGAGCTCGAGAAGCGCGGCCTCGTGTACCGCTGGTTCCGCGATCTCGGGGGTCGCAGACCTCCCACGCCCGGAGAGGAGGAGCATGCCGCGCTCGCCGATGAAGGGGAGCGGCGCTACGCGGCGGCCATGAGCACCCCGGAGTTCACGGCCGCCGCCGCGGATCTCCTCGGGCTCGCGGCCAGTGCGGTCGTGGCGATCCTGTGCGCCGAGGCCGACCACAGGCAGTGCCACCGCCGCCTGCTCGCGGACAAGCTCCACGTCATGGGCGCCGAGGTCGTGCACATCCTTGGCCTCGACGACAGCGCGACCCATGAGATGCACCCGGATCTCGTCGTGGAGCGCGGCCGCCTCGTCTACAGACCACGCCAGCTGCCGCTGATCTGAAAATCCCCCAGCCCTTTTTAAAGGGAGGAATTGGGGGATTTAACGGAAATCATCACAGCAGGGTGACGATGAGCTCGCGGTCCGTGCGAGGGCCGTCGAAATCGCAGAAGAACACGTTCTGCCAGCGGCCGAGGAGCATGCGCCCGCCGTCGAGCGGGATCGTGGCGGACGGGCCCACGATGCCGCTCTTCAGGTGCGCGTCCGCGTTGCCGTCTTCCTTGTCGTGGAGCCACCTGCCGCGCGGTGCGATCTGGCGCAGGCACTCGATGATATCCGTGCGCACGCTCGCGTCCCAGTTCTCCTGGATCATGACGGCCGAGGTGGCGCCGCGCGCAAAGAGTGCCATGAGGGCCGCCTCGGGGTGCGCCTGCGCGATGGCGCGCAAGCGATCGGTCACGTCGATGAGCTCCTCGCGTCCGGAGCTCGAGAGCACGACGATCTCGCGATGCATGGGAATCTCCCTCAGGCTTGGCGACCCCGGACCATGACGCGCGGTGCGCCCGGGGCGGCCCGCGTCACGATCTCGTAGTTGATGGTGCCGGCCAGGCGCGCGAGATCCTCGGCCGCGATGCGCTCGTCGCCCTGCCGGCCGAGCAGCACCACCTCGTCGCCTGCTGCGGCGCCCGGCACGTCGGTCACGTCGACCATGGTCAGGTTCATGCACACGCGGCCTCGCACCGGGGCGCGCACGCCGCGCACGAGCACATGGGCCGCGTTGGACAAGCCGCGGTCGTAGCCGTCCGCGTAGCCCACTGGCAGCACCGCGAGGCGCGTGGGGCGGGTCGTGCGGAATACGCGGCCGTAGCCAACGTAGTCGCCCGCGGCGATCGGCTTCACCTGCGCCACGCGCGTCTTCCAGGTCATGACCGGCGCGATGTCGAGGCCATTTCGGCCGAGGCTCTTCGCCGAGACGTGTGTCTCCTTGGAAGGCCACAGGCCGAACAGGCCGATGCCGACGCGCACCATCTTGAAATACGTGTCCGGGAACAGGATCGTGGCGGCCGTGCAGGCCGTGTGGGGCAGGCGCACCGCGATCCCGGCGCGACCGAGGAGGTCCGTCTGCGCCACGAACGCGGCGAGCTGCTTCTCGGCGTAGCCGTGATCCGTGGTGTCCTCGATGTCCGCGAAGTGGGTGTACGCGCCCTCGATGCCCACGCCGGCTCGCTTGAGGACGCGCGCCATCTCGAGGAGCTCGTCGCCCGCGAGGCCCTGACGGTTCGTGCCGGTCTCGATCTTGAGATGCGCCGCCGCCGCCGCTGGAGCGAGGCGGGCGAGCTCGTGGGCCGCCTCGATCGAGGCCACCGTAACGCGCAGCCCCGCGGCCACGGCCTCGGCCAACCTGCCCTCGGGCGTCGGCCCGAGCACGAGCACGGGTGCGTCGATTCCTTTGGCGCGTAGCGCGAGCCCCTCGGACGAGGAGAACACTCCGAGCCAGTCCGCGCCGGCAGCGAGCGCCGCGCGCGCGACGCCGATCATGCCGTGGCCATAGGCGTCGGATTTGACGACGGCCATGAGCTTGCGGTCCGCGCCCGCGAGCGCGCGGAAGATCCCCGCGTTGCGCCGGAGCGCGCCCTCGTCGATCTCGATCCAGGTGTTGGCGTGATCCATCGCGATCGACCTTAGCAGGGGCGTGCGACCGTCTCAACTTCGGGGCCGATCCGGCTTGGATTGGAGAAGGGCAATCTCCCTCAAGAGGCTATCGCAGCACGACCTTCGCGGCGGGGTCAGCCACGAGTTCGCCGATGACCCGCGCGGACTCCATGCCCGCGTGCGCGAGCTTCTCGACCAGCCTGGGAGCCTCGGTCGAAGGGAGCGCGAACAGGAGCCCGCCCGAGGTCTGCGGATCGCACACCATGTCCACGAGCGCGTGGGGCACCCCTGCGCGGACCTCGAAGCACGAGGCGTAGAAGGCGCGGTTGCGGTGCAGGCCGGAAGGGACGAGGCCCATTCCGGCGTAAGCAAGGGCCTCGGGAAGCACGGGCAGGGCCGGGGAGTCGATGACGAGGCTTAAGGCGCCGCCGCCGAGCATTTCGATTGCGTGGCCCAGCAGGCCGAAGCCCGTCACGTCCGTGCAGGCGTGGATCTCGAAGCCGCGTCCGATCTCGGCCGCGGCCCGGTTCAGGGCGCGCATGGACGCGACCGCGGCGGCCACCGCGGCCTCGCTCGCAAGCCCGGCCTTGATCGCCGTGGCGACGACGCCCGTGCCGAGCGGCTTGGTAATGACGAGCGCATCGCCGAGTCGCGCGCCGCCCTTCGTGAGCACGCGCGAGGGGTGGATCGTGCCTGTCACGCTGAGGCCGTACTTGAGCTCCTTGTCCTCGACGCTGTGCCCGCCCGCCAGCGCCGCGTCCGCCTCGCTGAGCGCCTCGAGGCCGCCCTCGAGGATGTGCGTCAGCACCTCGATCTCCATCTCCTTGACCGGGAAGCACACGATGTTCATGGCCAGAAGCGGCGTGCCGCCCATGGCGTACACGTCGGACAGGGCGTTGGCCGCGGCGATGCGGCCGAAGAGGAACGGGTCGTCCACCACGGGCGTGAAGAAGTCCACGGTCTCGACCAGGGCCAGCTCGTCGCTCAATTTGTACACGGCAGCGTCGTCGCACGGCGCGAGCCCCACGATCAGGTTGGGGTGGCGCGCGATTTCAAGTCCGCACAGGGCGCGGGCCAGGTCCCCTGGCCCCAGCTTCCCCGCTCAGCCCGAGCCGGCCACGGTGCGGGTCAAAAGGAGCTTCTCCTTCGTCGTCATGCGCCCTTTCCCTACGGCCGGACGATCCGGTCCGCGGCCACGAGGAGCGAGGCGATCTCGAACATGTTCGAGACCGACCCGACCTTCAACTTGTCCTTGAGACGGTAGAAGTCGAGGCACGTGCCGCACGACAGCACCCTCGCGCCCTGGTCCTCAAGCGTGCGGATGGCCTCCACGAGATCCGAGCCCTCGCTCGTGAGCTTGACGCCGCCGTTGACGAACACGATCGCACCCGGCCTCGGGCTCACGTCCTTGAGAGTCTTCAGGAACGCCGTCATGAGGATGCGGCCGAGATCGTCGTCGCCGTGGCCGAGCGTGGGCGACGCGACGAGCACCACGACCCGCGGTGCGGGCCGACACGCGTCCGGGCCGGCCCCCTCGCGCTCGAGCCCGAGCCTGAAGTAACCGGCCGGGTCCTGCTCGAAGCGCACGGAGAACCCCATGCTGCGCGCCATGCGCGACACGTTCTCGGCCGCGGCGTCATCGTCCACGAGCACCTCGGCGCTCTCGAGCCCCGCCTCGGCGAGCGCCTTTCGCGTCTCGATCACCGGGCCCGGGCAGGATTGCCCGCGCGCGTCAACGATTCGTTTCGTCATGCGTTCTCCTTGACCACTATATACACGATTTTTTCCCCGGCGGGTCTCACGCGAGCGCCGCGCCCGGGCCCAGGCGGCAGCGGATCACGGACTCGATGCCCGGTACGGCCGTGAGCGCCGCCGCGACCGCATCCTCGGACGCGGGGTCGCACAGAACCTTGGGCTGGGGCCCGGCGTCGCACGTAAAGTACGCCGCGTGTCCCGCGGCACGCAGCTCGCGCACGACCCGCAGCGCCTCCACGGTCGCGCCGCGGAAGTAGACGATGCCGGGCCGCGCGGCCATGGCTGCGGCGTGCATGGCGAGCGCGCTGCGCTCCGTGACCTCGCCGAGCGCAAAGAGGTCGCGTGACTCCACCGCGGCAAGAGCCTGCGCGAGGTCCGCACGCGTCGCCTCGAGCCACGCTCCGTAATAGGGAGAAGTGAGGCGCGTGCGTTCCATGGCTTCGGTGGAGCCCAGCGCCTTGGGGCCCGAGCTCGCGACGCCGGCCACCACGCGCAGATCCCAGTCGTCCGGGCCGAGCAGCGGCCGCGCCACCGAGTCCGCACCGTCGTCGCGCGTCCCTTCGTCCCACACGGCCACGCCGCCGAACACGGAACGCGCCGCCGAGCCGGAGCCGCGCCGGGCGAGCGCGGAAAGCGCGCGCGCATCGAGGGAGAGGCCGTAGGCGCGCGACGCGGCGAGCGCGAGGGCCGCGAACCCCGAGGCCGAGGAGGCCAGGCCCGCGGCCGTGGGGAACGCGTTGGAGGTGGACACGCGTGCGCGCTCGCCGCGGCCGGCCGTGGCGCGCACGAGGTCGAGGAAGCGCGCGACTCGAGCCACAAAGCCCGCAGGCGCCGGCACGCCGCTCAAGGTCACCTCGTCGGCGAAGAGTCCGGGATCAAGGTCCACATCGGTCAGGGTCTCGAGCGGGAAGAGCGTGAGCGACAGGCTGCCCGTGGCCGGCAGGTTCAGCGTCGTGTCGCGCTTGCCGAAGTACTTGACGAGGGCGAGGTTGGCGAACGCCCGGGCGCGGGTCATGGGGAACCTTCCGGCGCGAACTTGTAGCCATAGACGATCGGCCCGTCGTCTCCGTCCTGGCGGATGCGGCGCGTGATCATGGAGACGCGCATGCCGGGGCACGCCTCCTCGGGCTCCACGTCGGCCAGCATGGCTGCGACCACCGGACCCTCGTCGAGTCGCACGAGCGCCGCGGCGTAGGGCACCTGGCCCGCGAACCCGCGCGGCGCCTCGCGCACGGTCGCGACCGACACGGTGGTGCCGCCGCCCTGGAACGCGTGGTCCGCGAGATCCGCGCCGCCGCATGACGGGCAGCGCAGCCGTTGCGGAAAGACGAGCGCCTCGCACACCCGGCACCTGCTGCCGACGAGGCGCAGGTTCGAGTCCTGCTGGCGCCACGAGCGTGCGATGTCCATGCGGGGGAATCCTCCTTAAGCGAGCACGTGGGTGACCGCGGTGGCACCCAGGCTCCCCAGGCACTGCACCAAAGCGCTCTTCGCGCCCGCCACCTGGTTGGTCCCGGCCTCGCCGCGCAGCTGCAACGCGCCTTCCGCGATCTGGCAGACGCCGGCCGCGCCCATCACGTGGCCCCTGGCCTTGAGCCCGCCGAACGTCAGTGCCGGCCGCTCGCCCCCGATTCTGAGCCCGCCTCGGGCCGCGAAGTCAAGGGCCTTGCCGCGCGGCGCGAGCCCCACCGCCTCGACCGACAGGGCGGCCATGAGCGTGCTCGAGTCGTGCAGCTCGAAGACCGACACGTCGCGCGCGGCGAGACCTGCCTGGGACAGGGCGGCCGCGGCAGAGCGCTCTGCCGCGGGCAGCGAGAGGTCAACGGCCAGACCGGCGATCCCGGGGCGGCACGACACAGCGCTCGATCCCGCGATGCGGATCGCGGATGAGGCACGCTGCGAGGGCCGCGCCAGCACCACGGCTGCGGCGCCGTCGCACAGGGGCGCGCCGTCGCATACGGTGAACGGCTCGGCCACCACGGGCGAGCACCGGTACTGCTCCTCGGGCAGGGGCCACGACAAAAACGCGAGCGGGTTCAAGGCCGCGTGCGCGTGGGCCGTGGCCGCCAGGTGGTAGAAGAGATCTCGGTCGACCCGGTGCTCGTCGATGTAGCGCCGCATGGCGAGCGCCGCGCCCACGCTCGGGCCCATGCCGAAGCCGGCTTCGCGCACCGCGTCGAGACCTTTGGCCCGCGCCGCCTCGACGCCGTCCGGCAGGGCGTCGGTGGTTTTTTCCGCGCCGATGACGAGCACGCGCTCGTGCAGGCCCGCCGCGAGGAGCGCGAGGGCCACGCGCACGGCCGAGCCGCCTGACGCCTCGTCGTCCGCCACGGTGTGCGTCTCCACGCGCTCGAGCCCGAGGCGCGAGGCCGCGTACAGGGCCAGGTTCTGCTGGTCGCCGAGGACGCCTCCGAGCGCGTTGCCCACGATCACCGCGGTGGGCGTGGTTCCACGGGCTTCGTCGAGCGCGGCCCCGCCCGCCTCCACGCACAGGTCGACCAGGCTGCGGCGCCAGTGCTCGCCCGCGGCGGTGCGTCCGATCCCGATGATGTCCGCGAGGTGCATGCTTCCTCCTACATGACGCGCAGCTTGCCGCGGTAGCGGGCGTACAGGGCGTAGTCAACAGGTCGCGATTGCGAGAGGTAGCGCTCGATGGGCACGCCGCGGGGGCGGCGCTCGGCGATGCGCTCCGTGACAGTGAACGAGAACGCGTCCGATCCGGCGCCCGAGCCGTAGGACGCGAGCAGGATGCGGTCGCCCGGCGCGGCATCGTCGAGGGCGCACGCGAAACCGAGGAGGGCCGAAGCGGAGTAGGCATTGCCCATGCGAGCGCTCACCACGTAGGGCTCGGCCTGCTCGCGGGAGAACCCAA
Source organism: Deltaproteobacteria bacterium (assembly GCA_028713995.1). Lineage (GTDB taxonomy): Bacteria > Myxococcota_A > Polyangia > JAAYKL01 > JAAYKL01 > JAQTNF01. The sequence goes on from JAQTNF010000059.1 coordinate 17,194, forward strand.
GCTCGCGCGCCACGCGCACCGGGAACTGGGGGTTGGGCTGGTGAAAGACCGCGGCCTTGAAGTCCGAGGGCGCAAGGCCCAGCTCGTCGAGGAGCCGCGTCACCGACGCGCGGATGTGCCGGAAATAGGCTGGCTCGCCGGTGAACCTATGACCGTGCGACGGATACGAGCGTCCCTCGCGCCGGAAGAAGTCGGGCGTGTTCGTCACGTAACTCGTGGAGGCTTCGAGCGCGGCCAGACTCTCGTCCGCCGGGCCGAGGACGAAAGCCGCGCCGCCGGCGCCGGTGTTGTACTCAAGCGCGTCCCCGGGCCGCGACTGGGCCGTGTCCGCGCCGCCGCACATGGCGTAACGGGCCATGCCGCTGCCCACCATGGCGGCAGCCGCCTGCATGGCCTCGGTGCCGGGCTTGCACGCGAACTCCCAGTCCGCGGCGCTGGCCTCGGGCAAGGCGCCGATGGCGTCCGCCACGATGGTGGAGGTCGGCTTGACCGCATAGGGCTTTGACTCGGTGCCGAACCACACGGCGCGCAGGAGCGACGGGTCGATGCCTGCCATGGCCATGGCGTTGCGCGCCGCTGCGATGGCCATGGTGGCCGTATCTTCGTCCGGCCCGGGGACGGCCATGACCGTGCGTCCGCGCGGCTGACCGGATCCCTTCCAGACCCGGTCGATTTCGGCCGAATCGATGCGGTATCGTGGCACGTACCCGCCATACCCGATGATTCCCACTGTCCTGTCGGGTTTCATGGTGTTGCTCCTTGGTCCGCTGCGCGTACGGGCCCCTGATTAGCAGGTTCCACGCCGATCGTCCAGGCTCTTTCATCAACATTCAATACAATGTGAAATTACTTCAATCGCTATTGAAACGCATTTCAAGCCCTCGAAATTTCAGCCCGCAATCTTTGTTGGGAGAATTTTTGACACAAAAGGCTACATGTCCTACTATGTCTTTAAAAGTAGGATATAGACATACCGAATCGGGCAACACGGAAACAAGGAAAGGAGACGGACGTGGAAAAGGTTTTTCGCAATCTGATGGAGTTCGAATCCGAAGAATTGAAACGCCATGCCACCTTCCAGTTGTGTATCGATGAGCTTGCCCGTGATTTGTACTTTGAGGAGGAAAAAGATTCCGAAAAAGAAAAAGAGCTGAATTTCGACGACTAGTCGCCGGAAAACATCCTTAACGGGTCCCCCTCCCGGGGCCTGCCCTGCCCCTGGATCGGGTCGCCTCCCCGGTCCAGGGGTTTTTTTCAGGCAGCGCGGATGGCCGCGATGGCTTTCGCGTAGTCGCCGCTTTTGTAGACGGCGTTCCCGGCCACGAGCACGCTCGCGCCTGCGGCCTTGACGCGGGCCGCGTTGTCCGGCCCGACGCCGCCATCCACCTCGATCTCGGCTTTCGGAGCCCGGGCGCGGGCCGCGGACACCTTTGACAGGGCCGCCTCGATGAATTTCTGGCCGCCGAACCCGGGGTTCACGGACATGACGAGCACGAGATCGATCAGGTCCGCGACGTGGTTGAGAGCGTCGAGGGGTGTGGCAGGGTTGAACGCCACGCCCGCCTTCCTGCCGAGATCGCGGATCATCTGAAGGGTACGGTGCAGGTGCACGCACGCTTCGGCGTGGACCGTGATCACGTCCGCGCCTGCCGCGGAGAACTCGGCCACGTAACGCTCGGGCTCCACGATCATGAGGTGCACGTCGAGAGGCAGGCCCGTCGCGCTGCGCGCCGCGTGCACGACGAGCGGGCCGACGGTGATGTTCGGCACGAACCTGCCGTCCATCACGTCTATGTGGATCCAGTCGGCGCCGCCGTCTTCAACGGCCCGGATCTCTTCGCCGAGCCGCGCGAAGTCTGCGGACAGGATCGAAGGCGCAATCTTTGCTGTCATGGGCCCAATTGGCCCGAGCGCGCTGCTCCTGTCAAGGCCGGCGCCGCGACAATTGAGTTTCCCGCCAAACGCGGTATGATCAAACAGACAGGAAATGAGCACGCTTTTTCGGGCCGCGGGCCCTGGCCAGGAGGTGAACATGAGATACCATTGGTTGGTTCTTCTCGCTCTGGCAGCGATACTCGCAGGTTGCGGAGGCCAGCCGCCTTCCGTCGACGCGGACGCGGGACAGGACGGCGGCGGTGACGTTGATGGCGACGGCGACAGCGACACGGACGACACGGGGGCCGACGCGGACGGGGATACCGACGGTGACACGGACGGCGATGGCGACGTGGACAGCGACTCGGACATGGACAGCGACTCGGACATGGACAGTGACTCGGACATGGACAGCGATTCGGACATGGATAGCGATTCGGACATGGACAGCGATTCGGACTCGGACAGCGATTCGGACATGGACAGCGACTCGGACATGGATATCGATGCAGACAGTGACATGGACAGCGATTCGGACAGCGACAGCGACGCGTGCGTGGGCCAGCAGGTGGTGCGTGTCGTGTGGGCCGGGGCCACGCTCACCTCGCCCATGGCCGCCAAGAATTCGGGGACCGTCCAGAACCTGCGGTTCATCTACACGAGCCAGCCCGAGAAAGGCACCGCGGCCCAGAAATTTTCGCTTCCTTGCAGCGGCAACTGGTACCTGTGGGGTCTCGGGTCCATTCCGAGCGATCAGTTGAACACGTTCCATTTGTCCATCGACAAAAGCGCCGAGGCCCTGTGGGAGTTCCCGTCGGATGCGGGCGGCGCCTGGACGTGGTACGCGTTCGGCGTGAACGGCAAGCCCGTCGGCGGGGCGCTCTCGAGCGGGTCGCACATGGTGCAGATCCGCGGCGGCGAGTCGGACGGCGCCAACGACTTCCAGCATCCCGCCCTCGGCTGGCTCGAGTTCACAAACGATCTCGGATACGTGCCCACCCCGCCCTAGATCACGCGTTTCCAGGTCCATTCGAAGGTCTGAAAAAAAAGAGATCACGGATCGAGCCTTGGCGCCGCGATACTTCTGGTTGATTCTCGGGGTACAGCTAGGTTAAATTCCAGACAAATTTCGCGGAGAGAGGAGCGACTGATGAGCAACGACGAACAGTATCCCGGTGCGGGCGAAAACGAACTCGCGGACGTTCCCGAGATTCCGGACGTGCCGGAACCGGTCGATCCCTTGTTCGATCCGTCATCCGATCCCTCGTATGACCCGAACCTTTCGGGCGAGGGCAAGGCGAGCCGCGGCAAAACCGGGTGCCTCGTTTTCGCGATCCTTTTCGTCCTGGCCGCCGCCGGGACCGGCTACTACTTCTTCGACAAATCCAAAACCTACGACAAATGGGACGCGCAGCTGAAGGCCACGGCCAGCCTCCCGGACGGCCAGTTCGAGGCCGCGCTGCGCAAGATTATGAAGGAATCCCCGGTCGCGGACGTGCTCACCCAGGCCGCCTTCGAGCTCGGCAAGGCCGGCGACCGGCAGGCCATCCCGGAGCTCGTGGCCGTGCTGCCCAGGGGCGGCGCCCTGGCCCGTGAGGCGGCGCGCGCGCTCGGCAACATCGGCGGCGACGAAGCCAAGAAGGCGGCGAACCTCCTGTTCGACGAGATGAACAAGCAGGAGGAGCGCGACAAGGCCGAATACGCGTACGCGCTGTGCATGCTCGGCGACACGCGCGGCCTCCCTTCGCTGCTCAAGGCCTCGGCCGTCGGCTCGATCAACCGCATCCCGGAATACGACCCGGAGCTCGTCGCGCGCGTGGCATCCACGGACAAGCTGATCGAGATCGCGGACGCAAAGGAGGAATCCATTCGCCTCTTCGCGGCCAAGGAGCTCGGGTTCCGCAAGGACAAGGACCCCGTGCCGGCGCTGCTCAAGCTTGTTAAGGATGCGAAGCAGGAAGTGGCCGCCGCGGCCGCGACCTCGCTCGCACGAACGGCCGATAAGCGCGCCGGACCGGCCCTCATCGAGATGATGCGCGCCCAGACCCAGACCCAGGACGCCATCATGACCACGATCACGCAGGTCGTGGGCTCGCCGGGCCTGGAGGCCGTCTACAAGGAGCTCAAGGGTCCGGACGAGCAACTGCGGATCGTGTCGCGGCTCAAGAGCCTGCGCGACCCGCGCTCGAAGGATCTCCTGCTGCGTGCGCTGACCGAGGCCCCGGCCACGGCCACCGACCTGCGCGCACAGGCGCTCGGAACGCTCGAGGATCTCGGCGACAAGCGCATCGCGGAGCAGATGTTCGCCAAGACGCAGTGGGTTCCCGCGACCGAGGCCGAGGTGCCCGATTCGGACGCGCGATATCGTGAGAACGACGTGCGCCGCAAGGCCGCGAACGAGGCCGTCACCTGGATGGGCCTCACGAAGCCGGACGGCGCGGCCGACTATCTGATGAAGGTCTACGACGCGAACAAACCGTACAACAACAGCCCCGAGTGCGCGCAGCGCGTCCAGGTCGACATCAGCCAGCTCATGGACGCCATGGGTCGTGTCGGCGACTTGCGTTTCTGCTCCATCATCGAGCCGTTCCTCGAGCAGGACGAGCGCTTCTACTTCCAGGCGGCAATTGTGGCGCTCGCGAGGCTGAAGTGCCCCAAGTCATATGACACCATCACGAAGCTGACGGAGATGACGCCGACCGAGCGCAAGGAGAAGAAGTTCAAGGACCTCAAGATCAACCCGGAGTTCGAGATGGAGGCCCGCCTGTCCGAGCGCCGCGGCGCGCTCGCGGCCCTGCGCTATCTGGGCGATCCCAAGGCGGCAAAGGGCGTCATCAAGATCATCCTCGACACGGATGACGACCCGGACGTGCGGCAGGAGGCGGCCGACGCGCTCGGCTACCTGGTCGACGACAAGGCCATCGACGAGATCATCAAGCTCATCCGGGATGAGAAGCTGCCGATGGACGTGCGCGCCGGGTTCGTCCGCGGCCTGTGGAACAACCCCACGCCCGCGGCCACCGCAGCCATGATGGAGATCCTCGAGGGGCAGGGCAACGAGCCGCTCGTGCAGCCTGCGGCCATCGTGGTCGGCGAGGCGGCCGATCCGGCGCTGGCCGACCGCCTGAACAAGCTCCTCGACAGCACGGACGAGGCCAGGCAGCGCGCCGCGGCCTTCGCGATCATGCTGGGCGGCAACACGGCGCGCCTCGACAAGCTCGTCGCGGTCCTGCAGGGCATGGAGAACAAGCTGGTGCTCAAGGAGCGCTTCGAGGTGTACCAAGTCTACCTGACGGAGAAGATGTTCGACTCCAAGGCCATCTTCAAGCGCCTGACCGTGGCTTGGGCGCTCGCCAAGGCGACCGCCAAGACGCCCGACGAGATCACCTGGCCGTGGAAGTCCCTCGTGCAGAGCCTGAAGAGCGGCTGGGCTCTCATTCCCGGCGGCCCGGGCGGGCTGTCCGGCCGCGAGGTGCGTGATCGGATCGCCCTGGCCGTGCGCACCGACAACGAGTACCGCGAGGTCGCGGCCAACGCGCTCGCCAGCCTGAACGAGCGCGGGTACCTGCTCGCCCTGCAGGCCGAGGGGGGGCCGCAGGCCGAGGTCGTGAGAACCGTCCTGCGCCAGCTCGACACCAAGGTCCGCTGATCCCTTTTCCACGGATGTCCTTCGCGCCTCGCCTAGAGAAAAGCCTGCTCCTTCTCTCCGTGTGCGTGCAGGGCGCGATCCTGATCGCCCTGGGCGTCGCGGCGGCTGCTCCGCCAGGGCCCGTGTCGCGGCTCGTGATCCTGTCGCTTGCGGCCTGCGTGCCCTACGCGGCGGCCATCCTGCTCATGTCGCGCATGCGACTGCCTGGGAGCGCTGCGTGGGCGGTCCTTGCCACGGCTTTCGTGCTGCGCGTTGTGCTCGTGCAATTCCCGCCTGTCTTCAGCGATGACATCTATCGATACCTGTGGGACGGCCGCGTGATCTTGAGCGGCGAGAATCCTTACGCCCATGCCCCTGCGGCGCCCGAGCTCGCGGCGCTGCGGGACCGGGCGTGGACGCTCATCAACTACAAGGAGCTGCGCACGCCCTACCCACCCCTTGCCGAGCTCCTCTTCGCGCTCGTGGCGCTCGTCTCCCGTTCCGTGTCCGCGTTCAAGCTCGTGGCCGCGGCGCTCGACACGCTGGTCGTGGCCCTCGTCCTTTTCCTCGCCGGGGGCCGCTTGCGCGCGCAACCTGCAAAGCCGGATCCGGCGTCGCACCGGGCAATCGTGGCCGCCGCGGCGTATGGGCTCAACCCGCTCGCGTGCGTCGAGACGGGCATGTCCGGGCATTTCGAGCCGGTCGCCACGGCCCTCGCGCTCGCGGGGCTCCTCTTGCTCAAGCGCGGCCGCGCGGCCGTGTCTTCGGCCCTCTTCGCCGCGGGCTTCGGGGTCAAGCTCGCGCCGGGCCTCCTGTGGCCGGTCGCGGCGCGAAAGAACGTGCGCGCGCTCCTCGTGTTTCCGGTCCTGGCCGCGGCGTTCTACCTGCCGTTCCTCTCGGTCGGCTCGAAGACGGTGGAGATGGTGGACACCTACGCGAGGCGCTGGGAAGGCAACGCCGGGCTCTTCGCGATCGTCAAGGCCGGGTTCGAGCGCCTCATCGGCGTCGTCGCGGGTGTTCGCGGCGACGGCGAAATGATCCACCTGCGGTTCCTCGACGAACCCGCCGCGGCCCTGCAGGGCACATTCTTCTCCCTGCACAAGGACGGCGCGTTCGATGCCGCCGCCCCGGGCGCGTTCGCGCTCGGCGATCTGTCCCTGGTTGCGGCCAAGCTCACGCTCGCGCTCCTCGTGATCGCGCTCGTCGCTACGCTCGTCGCAAGACGCGCCGAGCCGATCCGTGCGTCCGCCTGGATCCTGGGCGCGCTCGTCGTGGTCACGCCGGTGCTCCACCCGTGGTACCTGCTGTGGATCCTGCCGCTCGCGGCCGTGCTCGGGCAATTCCCTTGGTTCGTGCTCGCGGCGCTCGCACCCCTTGCGTACCTGCCCCTCGACGCCTGGTGGGCGTTCGGCCGATGGGACATGCCGGCGTGGATCCCGTGGGTCGAGCACGGCGCGTTCGCGGTCTCGATCGCCGCGATGGTGGCCCTGCGCAGTCGGGCCGCGCGAGGGGAACGGACGGTTGACCCCTGCTTGCGATCCAAGTAGATTCTTCGATGCTCGCATTGTGACGCCGATATCTCGGTTCGAAGGAGGGCGGTATGGCCAAGACGGTTTTCGGAGTACCCGGTGCCGGATCCAAGGGTGGCGGCGATGCGGTCGCCCCCGGCGGGGCCCCGGGAGCGCAGCGCGGAACAGGACTTCCCCAGAAGCCGGCCACGGCGCCCATGGCGTCGCCGGTTTCGCCCGCGGCCAAGCCGGCTGCAACGCCCATGGCGTCGCCGGTCGTCAAGCCGGTCGCGATGCCCGCGGCCAAGCCCGCGACACCCATGGCCGCGCCCATGGCCGCGCCCATGGCCGCGCCGGTCGCCAAACCCGCGGGTGGCGGCGGTGGTGCCAGGACCGTGTTCGGCATGCCGGCCATGAAACTCCCCGTGGCTGCCCCGGTTCCAGCTCCGACCCCGGCCGCCCCGGCTCGGACCACGCCGGCTCCGGTCGCCCCGGCCCCGGCCCCGGCCGCTCGGGCCGCTCCGGTCGAGGAGGACGCCTACAAGGCCACGGTCCTCGGGATGCCCGCGGTCACGTCCGAGCCGCCGCCCGCTCCGGTTGCGCCGTCGGCCGGGTCGGCTGCGGCCACGCCTGCGCCGGAGCCCGTGGTCGACGCGCCGCATGAACCGCCCAGGGTCGAGCGTGCCGCGCCGGTCGTCACGAACTCCTCTGCGTGGGAGGATGACGACCCGCCGCAGAAGAGCAACGCGTTGATCATCATCATCGTGGTGGCGGCGATCGTCATCGCGATCGCGGTCGTCGCGTTCCTGTTCCTGTCCAACAAGCCCGCGCCGCTGCCGCCGCTGCCGGCGGTCCAGCCTCCGGCGCTTCAGGCTCCGGCCGCGGCCCCGCCCATGCCGGTTCCGGCGCCCGCGCCGGTCGCTCCGCCCGCCGCGGCCCCCGCCCCGTCCGTTCCGACTCCCTGAATCTGCCGTCCCCGGCCTCGGGCGCCTTCGATTGACGCTGCAATGGCCATTTGCTACGTTGGCCCTGTCAAACGACAAGCAGCGAGGAGCGCGTGAAGATCCCGATGGAAGTGGCCGGCGAGACAAACGTCGGCATGAAGAGGAACCACAACGAGGACACGTTCTCGGTCTTCGAGGACGAGAACCTCTACGTGGTCTGCGACGGCATGGGCGGCCACGCCTCGGGCGAGGTGGCGAGCCAGATGGCGGTGGAGTGCCTCAAGACCTTCTTCAAGGAGACCCGCGAGGACCCGGAGGCCACTTGGCCCTATAAGATGGACCGGTCGCGCCGTTATGAAGAGAACCGGCTCATCACCGGCATCAAGCTCGCCAACCTGCGCATCCACGAGGCGTCCAAGCGCGAGACCAAGTACCACGGCATGGGCACCACGCTCGTGTGCGTCTACTACGTGGATGAGGGCGCGTACCTGGCGCACGTGGGCGACAGCCGCATCTACCGCGTCCGGGCGGGCGCCATCGACCAGATCTCCGAGGACCATTCGCTGCTCAACGACTACATCAAGATGAAGAAGCTCTCGCAGCAGGAGATCGAGAACTTCCCGCACAAGAACGTGATCGTGCGCGCCCTGGGCATGAAGGAGTCGGTCAAGGTCGACACCTTCTTCGAAACCCCCAAGCCCGGCGACATCTACCTCCTGTGCTCGGACGGCCTGTCGGGCGAGCTCGCCGACGCGAAGATGCTCGAGATCGTGGAGAAGCACACCAAGGATCTCCAGGCCGCGTGCCACGCCCTCATCGAGGAAGCCAACCGGAACGGCGGGCACGACAACATCACCGTCGTCCTGGCCCGCAGGCAGTAGGCCCGGGGCGCCGAGGCGCCATGAAAAACGAGACCCGAATACGGCCGCCGGTGATCGCGAGCCTGCGATTCCTCAAGGCCTACCTGACGACTTTCATGGTCCTCGGCAGCTACCTGTGGCTGGGTTTCATGGCGCGCGTCTTCGGCCGCGAATATCGCGAGAGGCGCATCTCGAAGGCCCACCGCAGGAACGCCCGCCGCGTGGAGGACGCCATCCTGCGCCTGCAGGGCCTGTTCATCAAGGTCGGGCAGCTCTTCAGCATCATGACGAACTTCCTGCCCGAGGAGTTCCGCATGGGCCTCGAGAACCTGCAGGACGCGGTGCCCGCGCGTCCCTGGGAGCAGATCGAGCGGCGCGTGCGCGAGGAGCTCGGCGGCCCGCCGGAAACTGTCTTCGCGAGCTTCGAGAAGAAGCCCGTGGCGTCTGCCTCGCTCGGGCAGGTGCACCTGGCGCAGACGCGCGACGGCCGAAAGGTCGCGGTCAAGGTGCAGCACATCGGCGTGGAGGCCATGGCCAAGGCGGATCTCAAAACGATCCGGCGCATCCTCGGCATCGTGCAGCGCTTCGTCCCGGCGCGCGGGCTCGACAACTACTACCACGAGATCAAGGCCATGGTCCTCGACGAGCTTGACTTCGCCACCGAGGCCACGCACCTCGAGGCGATCGCCGCCAACTTCAAGGGAAACGACAAGGTGGGTTTCCCGTCGGTCGTTCCGGAGCTCTCGACCAGCCGGGTGCTCACGCTCACCTTCGTGGACGGCATCAAGATCACGGATCGGCCGGGGCTCGTGGCCGCGGGGCTCGATCCGACCCGCGTGGCGCGCGACCTCGTCACGGCCTACTGCCAGATGATCTTCGTCGACGGCGTGTACCACGCGGATCCGCACCCCGGGAACATCCTCGTCGAGGAGGGCGGCAGGCTCGTGTTCCTCGACTTCGGCGCGGTGGGCACCCTGTCGCCGAATATGCGCCAGGGGATCAGCGCGTTCCTCGAGGCCATCATCAAGCGCGACGAAGAGCGGCTCGTGCGGGCGCTGCGCACCATGGGCTTCCTGCAGACCGGCTCGTCGCAGTCGGAGGCGGCCACGCGCGTCATCGAGCACTTCCACCGCAAGTTCCAGGAGGAGATCAGCCTGGACAGCTTCTCCTTGTCGTCGATCAAGGTGGACACGCGCAAGGGCCTCGAGAACCTGGCCGACCTGCGCCAGATGGACGTGGGGATCCGCGAGGTCTCCGAGGCGTTCCACATGCCCAAGGAGTGGGTGCTGCTCGAGCGCGTCGTGATCCTGCTCACGGGGCTGTGCACGCACCTCGATCCGCAGATGAACCCGGCCGACACGATCCGTCCGTATCTGGAGGAGTTCGTGCTCGGCAAGGACCGCGACTGGTCCGAGATGCTCTTCGACGCCACGCGCGACAAGGTGCTTTCGTTCCTGTCGCTGCCGGCGGAGTTCCAGAAGCTCATCACGCGCACGCTGTCCGGCAAGGTGTCGTTCCAGGTGGAGGGGCTTTCGGCCGGGTCCCAGCTGCTTTACGAGGCCGGGCACCAGATCATCTTCACCTTCGTCGGCTGCGCCGCGGCCGGCGTCGCGATCTACCTCCATCACATCGGCGAATTCGAGCTCGCCCGGTACGCCGCCTACGGTGTCGGCGGCCTGGGCGGCCTTGTGCTCCTCTCCATGATCCGGGCGCGCAGGTGGAGGCGCCGCGGCTAGATAGGCGAGCCTCGGTCCGAATCGAATGGCAGCCCCGCCGGCGGGATCGCCGCCCGCCGTCACCCGCCGCCGCCGCACCCGTCGCGATCTGAAGAGAGGTAGGGGTCAGGACCCATCACTTGATTCCTGAGAAGGAAGCCCGGTTTTCGAGCGGCGGATGACGAGGCCGGCGGGCCCGAGCCGTCGATGGCCGAGCCGTCGGCTCAGGCAGCGATCGGGTTCCGGATCGGCCAGGATCGCCGACAC
>JAQTNF010000060.1 GCA_028713995.1 Deltaproteobacteria bacterium
CGACGAGCTGCCGGCCATGCACGCATTCGTGTACACCGAGGGCACGAGCGCCTCGTTCGACCTTGCACGCCGCGCGGGCGTGGATCCAGCGATCTCGGCGCGGCTCGCCAAGGCGGCGCTCCTCACCTCGCGCTTCATCATGCAGCAGCAGGCCACGCCGGGCCGCAACGACTACACCTACCCCAACCCCAAGAAGGCCAAGGGCGGCGTGCGTTACTGCCTGAACCACAACAAGCAGCGCATCGACTACACCTACCATGCACTGTCGTCGCTCTACCGCATCTTGAAAGCCGCGACCGACGCGGACTTCGCGGCCGCGCAGGCCATCGCGATGCCCAAGGCCTGGTAGGGACCACGAGCAGGTCTGTCGGTTACAGGGCTCAGGTGCTACGCCGCGAACGTGCTGATCTCGACCTCCGCACCATTGGCCACGGCCTCTTCTGCGATCTTGAACACGCTTCCCGCGGTTTCCTCCCTGTCCCTCTTTTTTTTACTCCGATTTCGCGAAGGGGCACTCCGCAACCAGGATGGGGCGCTCTTGGTTGTCCGTCTCGCAGCCGGGAACACGGGGCGGCTCGATGAATAGCCGCGTCGCCGAGATCTTCCTGATCACGATCTCCTGTCCGGAGCACGGATCAGTGAGATGCTCGCGGCCCGCAGCACGCGTGAGAGCGTCGGGATCGGGGCACATGCCGGTCCGCTCCGCGAGCAGCCGGTAGTCGACCAGGAGCCGGAGGGCGAAAAGCGCGAACGAAGACTGCCCCCAGGAGGAGGAGAACCCGTCCATCGAAATGGCATAGGTATGGCTCACGTATTTTGCGGTCCATTCTTGCAAGGCCGACCCGGTCGATTTGCCCCGGAAAGGTGCGAAAAAGGCCTTCAATGCCTGTTTTGCGAATCCGTTCTCCATCGGTCCAAGCCGCTTCTGGTATGCCGCGATTCTCTCCCGGCATCGGAGCGCCGTGTCACTTTCACGGCATGCCGCGCCGTAGGCATCGGTGACATCGTCGAAGACTCTCGTAAGTCCCAGATCCGTACGCGCATCTCCGGCCGCGATCACGGGCCTGAGAGGCCGCAATCGCCGTCTCTCCGAAACCGGCGCAGGACCCCAGGCGGGTGGCCATGGCCATTGGCGCACATCCATCCCGTCGAACGTCTTGGTCGATGCCTCGTCGCGCAAGATGTTCTCGTCAAATTCCCAGGCCGAAGCCATGTGGCGAAGATCGGCACGCAAGGATGAAGAAAAGGATGGCTGGGACGCGCTGAGAAGGTCGAGCTCTTTGCTCACGCTCGCCAGCAGATCCTGCCCAACGAGGGAGGGCTGGTTGAGCATCCACTCCATCACCGACACCGTGGGAAATATCCCCATGTCGGTGGAAATCATCGCTTGGATCCATGTCACACCACCACGCCGCATGTCCTGGAAGAACCGCAGGACATCCAGCATCAGACCCATCGTTTCCCTTCTGTCTCCCGTTTCCCACTCGCTGGCTGCGACGGCCAGGACTTTGCCGAGCCCATGCCTGCTGTTCTTGTATTGCCGGACGACATGGAAATCGCGGACCCCGAACCGATAGGGGCTGCACGCATCTTCGTGCCGCGTGGCTTTCCTCAATCGAGCAACCCAGGGGATGCACGCGGTCTTCATGTCGCTCGTGATCTCGTGAAAAACCGCGGTCGAAACGTAGCGGAGTCTGCGCTCTGGCAGACCTCCGCCTGGCTTGTCTCTTTCCACGAGAAACCTGTCGTAAAATTTCGTGAAGGAATCGTTGTCAGGCGTGTTCAAGCACACCTGGAACTCTGGCGTGCTTTCGACGACCGCGACCATGTCGGGCGCGGCCGGCCCTGGAAGCGGATCGCCGCGCAGCACCGGGCGCGGGCAGGCTCTCGAGCGGTTCTCCGCCACCTGCCGGGCAGCTTGGTCCTCGAGGTACTTGGCGAGCGCCGCGTCATCCATGTCCGACAGAGGATCCGCCTTCCTCGAAGCCAGGCTCACAACCGCGTGTGCGAAAAGGAGCAAGCTGAGGAGGTAAGAGATCAGGCCGAGAGCGCACAGAACGACCGTACCCGTCCTGCGTGCGACGCTCCTGCTCTTGATCTCCCGACCCACGAAACGAGGCTATCGCCCCGCGAAGATCGGCTCAAGACATTCTGGACGGATTGCTACTTCGCCACCGCGAGCGGGAACTCTCAAGATGGCGTTCCCGCCTTGTCCGGACCCGGACGTTGGCTATACTGCGCCCATGCCGCGTCCCCGCATCCTCGTCGTCCACCGCCGCTCCACGTTCACGACGCTCGTGAGCGAGCGCAGGCTCGCGAGCGTGTCGCGCCTGGTGAAGGCCGGGGATCCGCTCGTGGCCAACATGCTCCTCGCCCACGAGCGCCACGTAGCGTCCCTCGCGCGGGTCAGACAGGAGCTCAAGGCGCGCGGCGTGCGCGGCACGTTCCGCCACCATCTCGATGGGCTCGATCCGGACGCATTCGACCTCGTGGTCACGGTAGGCGGCGACGGCACGGTGCTGCACGCCTCGCACGCCATCGACGACACGCCCGTCCTGTCCGTCAACTCCGCGCCCGAAACTTCGGTCGGCTACTTCGCGGCGGCCACGGCCGAGAATTTCGGCGAGGTGCTCGACCTCTGGCTCGGGGGAGGCCTCAAGCCGCTGCGCCTCCATCGCATGGAGGTGCGCCTGAACGGCGACCTGGTCACCGAGCGCGTGCTGAACGACGTGCTCCTCTGCCACGAGTGCCCGGCCTCCACGAGCCGTTACGTGCTCTGCCACAAGGGCGACGAGGAGCCGCAACTGTCGTCGGGGGTGTGGGTGGCGACCGCGGCCGGCTCCACCGCGGCCATCCGCTCGGCCGGCGGCCGGGTCATGCCGGTCGGCTCCCAACGGCTCGAGTTCGCCGTGCGCGAGCCGTTCCCGTCGGGCGGCGCGAGCGAGCTCGTGTTCCCGCGCCACATGCGCGGATTCGTGGAGGTCGGCGAGTCGCTCGTCATCCGCTCGAAGACCGCCGCCGCGTGCCTCTACGTGGACGGCCCCCACGAGGTCTTCAAGGTCCATTTCGGCGACGTCGTGACGTTCAAGGGCTCAAAGCGGCCCCTGTGGCTGGTCGGGCGCCGTCGCCGTCGAGGAACCGATTTTCCTTGATTCACGCGGTCCGGCGGGTAAAATACCGCCTCTGCTCGCCTCCCGGAGAGGCGGCTGCGTCGGCGCGCCAGGGGCGCCTCGAGGAAATACGCGATGTACGCGATTATCGCCACGGGTGGGAAACAGTACCGGGTCGCCGAGGGCGAGTGGGTCCGGGTCGAGAAGCTCGTCGGGGACGTGGGCCAGAAGATCGTCTTCGACAGCGTGCTGATGCTGGGCGGCGAGGGCGCGGCCAAGATCGGCAAGCCCTCGCTCGGCGGCGCGAGCGTCGAAGCGGAGATCACCGCCCAGGCCAGGGGCCGCAAGCTCATTATCTACACGTACAAGGCCAAAAAGAACGAGCGCAGGAAGCACGGCCACAGGCAGCCGTACACCGAGCTGCGCATCACCAAGATCACGGGCTAGCGAGGCACGCCATGGCACACAAAAAAGGTCAGGGCTCTTCGAGGAACGGCCGGGACACCGAAGGCAAACGCCTCGGCGTCAAGAAGTTCGCCGGCGAGCACGTGGTGCCGGGCAACATCATCGTCCGGCAACGAGGCACCAAGTTCCACCCCGGCAAGGGCGTCGGCCTCGGCCGCGACTACACCATCTTCGCGGTCGACGAGGGCGTGGTGATGTTCGACGTGCAGGGCGGCAAGCGCCACCGCGTCCACGTGGTTCCCGCCAACTGATTTCGTTCCAGGCCCCCCCCTCTCATCCCCGCTTCTTGAGATCCGAAAACGGGTTGTACGAGAATTTCTTGCGCTCGGGAGGCTTCGGGTCCGGGCGGCGATCGGGCTGCCGCGGGCCGGGTTCGCGGGGACCCTGCGCCGGTGCCGCGCCGGATTTCGCGGTGAGCGAGATGCGCCTGCGCGGGAGGTCGACGTCCAGCACGCGCACCGTGATGCGATCGCCGGCCTTGACCACATCGGACGGTGATTTGATGAACCGGTCCGCGAGCTGCGACACGTGCACAAGCCCGTCCTGGTGCACGCCCACATCGACGAACGCACCGAACGCGGTCACGTTGGTCACCACGCCCTCGAGCTCCATGCCCGCACGAAGGTCCTCGAGCGTCTGCACGTCGTCGCGGAACGCGGGCGGCGCGAACGTCTCACGCGGGTCGCGGCCCGGCTTCCTGAGCTCGGCCAGGATATCGCGCAAGGTGGGCTCGCCCACGTCGCCGCCCACGTAGCGGGAGATATCGATGCGGTCCGCGAGCCGCAGGTCGCCCACGAGCGCTGGGAGCGGGACGCCCAAATCCTCGGCCATGCCGCGCACGAGCCCGTAGCGTTCGGGGTGCACGGCCGAGGCGTCGAGCGGGTTTTTCGCGCCGCGGATGCGCAGGAACCCGGCCGCCTGCTCGAAGGCGCGCTTGCCGAGCCTCGGCACGTCGAGGAGCTCCTTACGGCTCTCGAACACGCCGTTCTTCTCGCGGTGCGCCACGATGCCGGCGGCGAGCGACGGCCCGATGCCCGCCACGCGCGCGAGGAGCGGAGCGCTGGCCGTGTTGAGCTCCACGCCCACCCGGTTCACGCAGCTCTCCACCACCTCGTCGAGCTTTCTCCCGAGCAGGGGCTGGTGCACATCGTGCTGGTACTGACCCACGCCGATCGACTTGGGCTCGACCTTGACCAGCTCGGCGAGGGGATCCTGCAGGCGCCGCGCGATGGAGATGGCGCCGCGCACGGTGAGATCGAGCTCCGGGAACTCCCTGCCGGCCAGCTCGGACGCGCTGTACACGCTCGCGCCGGACTCGCTCACCGGCACCACGAAAAGCCCGGCGAGCCCTGCCTCCTTGAGCGCCTCGCGCACGAACTTCTCGGCCTCGCGGCCGCCCGTGCCGTTGCCCACGGCGACGGCCGAAGGCGTGTGTCTGTGCACGAACGCAGTGAGCTCGCGCTTGCCCGCCTCGACCGCCGCCGCCCCGCCGACGAGGTTGAAGATCATGTGGCCAAGGAAGCGGCCCGCGGCGTCAACGGCCGCGCACTTGCAACCCGTGCGCAGCCCCGGATCCACGCCCATAACTGGCTTGGGGCCGAGCGGCGCGGCGAGGAGCAGGCTCGCGAGGTTGCTCGCGAACACGTCCACGGCCGCCCGGTCCGAGCGCTCCTTGAGAGCGGCACGCAGCTCGCGCTCGACGCTCGGGGCCACGAGGCGCGTGTAGCCTTCTCGGGTCGCGACCGCCAGCTCTCCCGCGAACGGCGAGCGCTCGCGATGCCCGGTGAGGACGAGGATGCGCGCCACGGCTCCCTCTTCGTCCACGCGCACCGCGGTCTTGAGCGCGCCCTCGCGCTCAGCGCGGCTCACGGCAAGGAAACGGTGCGAGGGGATGGTGGCGACCTTCTCCTCGTAGTCGAAGTAGTCCCTGTACTTGGCCGCCTGCGCCTCGTCGCCGCTCATCCGCGAGCAGAGCCGGCCCTGCTCGGCATACATGCGCCGGACGAGCGACCGCACGTCCGCGTTCTCGGAAATGGCCTCGGCCGCGATGTCCCGCGCGCCCTCGAGAGCGGCGTCCTCGTCGGCCACGTCCTTGCCGGGATCGATGAACGCCCGGGCCTCTGCGCGCGGGTCGCCGTCCATGGGCTGGGCGAGGATGCGTGCGGCGAGCGGCTCGAGCCCCTTTTCGCGGGCGATTGCCGCGCGCGTGCGGCGCTTGGGTCGGTAGGGGAGATAGAGGTCCTCGAGCTCGGCCTTGGTGGCCGCGGCCATGATCCGGCATCGCAACTCGTCGTTCAGCTTTCCCTGCTCCGTGATCGACGAGAGGATCGCCTGCCGCCGCTCCTCGAGCTCCACGAGGTACGCGTGGCGCTCCTCGATGCCGCGGATCTGCACCTCGTCGAGGCCGCCCGTGGCCTCCTTGCGGTAGCGCGCGATGAACGGGACAGTGTTGGATCCGGCGAGCAGGTCAAGGACGGCCTCGATCCGGCGGCCGTCGATGCCGAGCTCCTTCGCAAGCACGGGAACGGGATCGAACATGGCGCGAACAATAGCAGCCGGGCCAGGTGCGGACAATCGTCCACGACCATGATCCCCATGACAATTGCATGACATACGACCCCTATTGTTCGGCTGCGAGCGCCCCCGCTCTTCTTCCCACGGGCGCACCGGAGAGCCTCCCCATGAGCCTATTCCCGACACGGATCGAACGTCCGTTCGCCAGGCTCGATCGCGCCGCCATCGGGGCGATCGTCGCGTCTGACCGCCACCTGCTCGTGCAGGGCGGCATGGGAATCCACACCTCGGACGGCCTCGCCGGCAAGGTGGCGTCGCATCGCGGCGCCGCGCTCATAGGCGTGGGCACCATCTCGGCCGTGGTCAAGACCGAGGAGCACTTCCGCAGGGAAATCCGCCGCGCACGCGACGAAGCGCCGGGCGGGTTCGTGGGCGTCAACCTGATGGCCGCGGTCGACAAGGACCACTTCGAGGCGAGCGCTAGGATCGCCATAGAGGAAAGGGTCTCGTTCGTGGTGCAGGGCGCCGGCATCTCACGCGAGATCGTCAAGTGGTGCCGCGCCGGAGGCGTGCCCTTTGCCGGCATCGTGTCGTCGGGGCGGCTCGCCGCCATCTACGAGAAGTGGGGCGCGGAGTTCCTCGTGGCCGAGGGCGCAGAGGCGGGCGGGCACATCGGCGACGTGGGACACCCGCTGCCCGGGCTGGTCGACGAGGTGCTCGGCGCCACGGCGCTGCCGGTGGTCGCGGCCGGCGGGGTGGACGCGACGGACGTGGCGCGCTTTTTCGCCGCGGGCGCCGCGGGCGTGCAGATGGCGACGCGCTTTCTGGCTTGCTCGGACGGCGACGCGCATCCGGCGTTCAAGGAGATGCACCTCGGCCGGACCTGCGACGACGTGACGCTGATTACGAGTTGCGTGAAGGGCATGAAGGCGCGCGCCGTGCGAAACGACTTCACCGACGCGCTCGCGAGGGGCGTGTCGTTCCCGCCGCGCTCGAAAGCCTGGTACTTTGGCGACAAGGGCTACCACGGCCGCGTGAAGCCGTGCGTCGAGTGCCTGGCCGATGGGCTTTGCCTCTGCCGCGCCTCGGGCTTCAAGGAGAGCTTCTGCATCACGGACGCGCTCCTTGCCGCGGCCGTGAAGGGCGACACGAAAAACGGCCTCTTCTACACCGGGCAGAGCATCGCGCGCATCGCCGAGAAGACCTTTGCCGAGCTGCCGAGCGCGAAAGCGCTGCTCGAATCGCTCGAGGATCTGCTCGCCTCGGACATGGGCACGCTCCTCGCGGCTTCCGCGTGACCGCTTCAAATCGCAGGCAGGGGTGAAAGCCCGGTTTGCCGGGTCCGATCCTCGTGGTAGATCGCCTTCGAGGAGAGGCGGAGATGAAGGTCAACGGGAACGAGATCGATTTCGAACAGGGCATGACCGTGGCGTCGCTCCTCGCGCGCATGGGGTTCGTCTTCCCGCTCCTCGTCATACGCGTCAACGGCGCCCTCGTCGCACGCGACGCTTACGACCGCACGCCGCTTTCGGACAACGACCTCGTCGAGGTGGTGCACCTGATGAGCGGGGGCTGACCTCTCCTACTCGATGCGCAGGAGCTCCTTGACCTTGGAGATGACCTGGGGGGCCTGGATGGGCTTGGTGATGTAGGCGTTGGCGCCGAGCTGCAGGGCGCGCTGGCGATCCTCCTGCGAGCCCTCGGTCGTCACGATGATGATCGGCACGTCCCTGTGGACCGCGTCGGAGCGGATGCGCTTGATGAGCTTGAGCCCGTCCATGATGGGCATGTTGATGTCGGTGATGATGATGTCGAAGCGGCCGCCGGCCAGTTTCTTCAGGCAGTCCACGCCGTCGTCGGCCTCGACCACCTTGAGGTTCTTGAGGCGCGACAGGGCGAACGCGAGGAGCTGCCGCATCATCGGCGAGTCTTCAACGACGAGGCATGTGTAGTCGGCCATCTTCCGTTTCCTTTGGCAAAGCTAACCCAGCTGGCGGTACACGTCCAGAGCGCCGCCGACGCCGCCGGCACGCGTGAAGAGCCCGGCCCCGACGATGGCCGAGGCGGCGTGCAGCGCGAGCAGCTTGAACAGCTCGAAGTCGATGCGCACGAACTCGGTCTTCTGCTCGAACAGCTCGAAGATGGCGATGACGCCCACCGTCGTCCGTCCGAGGACCATGGGGATGCACGCGAGCGGCGCGCCGTTGAGCTTCCTCCGTGGGTCGGCCACGTACTGGACCTGCGTCTCGGCCGCCTCGCCGATGGGGCCCTCTCCCCACGCCGTGCGCGTCCCCGCCGCCGTGTCGCAGTGGTAGGCGTGGACCGGAACGAGGAACAAGGCCCCCGCATCCTCGCGCCGCAGGTAAATGGCGAAGCTCTTCGTCCCAACGAGCTGGGCGAGGAGCTGCTCGATGACGCCGAGGACCTCCTGCGGTTCGAGGGTGGCGTGGAGCTGGTATGACGCCACGTACAGGTTGGCCATGGCGTCGAGCTCCTTCTCCACCTCCGCGTATTTGTCCACCAGATCCCCGCCGCAGTCCTTCGCACCGTGCACCTTGTGGAACAGGGCGGCCTTCTCGTTCTCGAGCACCTCGATCTTCGAGAGAAGATCGCGGATGGCGTCGTCCGAGGCGAGCTGGCGCCGCAGGGCTGCGTTCTCGTCCGAGAGCGCCTTGTTCTCGCCCCGGATCTTCTCCATCTCGGCCAGGAGCTCGGCCGCGAACTCGGCGCCCTTGCGGAAGAAGGTCTCGAGGAACTCTTCGCGCCGCGCCGTGAGATCGGTCAGATCGAGATGATCCTTGCTTTCGCCGTGTGTCTTGCTCATTCCCGACTCCAAGGCGCGTGCGAGGCCCGCGCAAGTGATTCAAACTATCATGCCCGGGCGACCCGGACAACGCCCGCACGCCGTGAAAAGGCGAGGCGGAGCGCTTTGGAGCGGTCGCCCGATCCGTGGCTCAAAAGCACCCCCCTTCATTTTTTTCGCAACTTTCATCCGCGATCGGCCGATAGGGCTCACATGAAGACGAAAACACCCGCCCTTCCCGTAGTTGCGACCGCGCTCGCAGCGGTCGCCGTCCTTCCATATCCCGCGTGGGCCGATCCGCTGCCCGCGCCGATCGAGGCGCTCGCGGCGGCGCCGGGCTCCGCCGGGGTCCTGGCGGCCGTGGCTGGATCCCGCGTGCACCTCACGCGGGATCGGGGAAAACGCTGGGGCGCAGTGGCCCTCGCGCCGGGGATCGGCTTGCGCGAGGAGCCGTCCGCGGAAAACGAGGACACCGAGCAACCCGAGGACGACGCTGCGGACCGGAACGAGCCCGTTCTCGTCTGGCTGGCTGTGGGCGACTCCGGGATATGGGCCGCGGCGCGCGGCGGCGAAGTCCTGGTGGGAGGTCCGCTGCCCGGCGTGCGGCGACGTCTCAAGGCGTCCCGGGTCGGCGGGCTGCTCGTCGACGGGGACGACACGATTTGGATCGCGGACGAAGATCGGGTGTCAGCGCTCGACGGCCGAAAGATCGGCGCTCCCGAGGTCGGTCGCTGGCGCGTTCCGAATGCCGGGTCCCCGGCGCCGAACCTCTTCGACCGCGGCGTTCTCGTGCCCGGGCGCGACGGCGTGTGGTCCCTCTCGATCCGCTCGGGAGGCGGTCCGCCCATGTGCGATCGGGCGCGCGCCCCGGCACGGGCCGTGGCCGTGGAACCCGAAGGCGGCTCCGTGTGGCTCGCGGCGCGCGAACACTTGTGGCGCAGGCCGGCGGGCGGCGCGTGGATCGACATGGGGACGACGCCGCCGGGCGTCTTCGGTCTCGTGGTGGACGGCGACGGCTCGCCGCGCCTGCGCACGGCGTCCGGCTGGCTCGAGCGCCTGGGCGGCGCCTGGCGGACCACCACGGCCGTGGCGGCAACGGTCGATTCGCGCGGAGAGCTATGGACCAGCGATGGGGTCTCCGTGCGGTCGTTGGCGTCCGGTCCGCCGGCCGTACCCGGCCTGAGATCCGCCGACCGGACGGACCTGGGGACGATCCTCGCCGCGGCCTTCGCGCGCCGCGCCGAGGAAGCAGGCGAGCCTCCCTGCCCGACACTTGTCGCGACCCTCCTGCCCTCGCTGGGCCTGGGCGCGGGGCTGGGCCGGGGTCTCGCCCTCGACGAATCGGACGTTCCGCCCGAATCCGCGCGGCAGGACCGGACGTGGTTCTACGTGGGCATGCAGGCCTCGTGGGCGCTCGATCCCATGCCGGATCCCTCGTGCCGCAAGCGGAACGAGGCCTGGCGGGCACGCGAGCGCCGGCGGTCCGAGAACCTCGCGGCGCTTTGGGGCGCATGGTTGCGCGCGCGCTCCTCCGACAGCGCGGATCCGGGCACCCTCGCCGGGCTCGCCGCGGAGCAACGCAGGGTCGAGGAGATCATCCGACTCGAGAGCGGCGTCACACCCGGACGCAAGGAGGCCCAATGAAGACCGCGCTCATTTTGACGCTCTGCGCCTTTTCGCTGCTTTTGCCCGTTGCCGCCGCGGCACAGGACGGGCCCCCGGCAAAGGATCTGCGCGCCCGCATCGACGCGCTGCTCTCCCCCGCGCCGGACGAGCCGACCCTGGCCGAGCTGGAGCAGGCCGCCCTCGCGCTCGCCGACGCGGACCCGCAAAGCGCGTCGGGCTGGCTCGCGGCTCCCAACCGGGCCGCGCTCCTGCCCGTGCTCAAGCTCTCGGTGAACCACGACATGGGGCGCAACGAGAGCCTCGACCGGGATCAGGTCGATCCGGACCGCTACGGCGTGGACGCGGATCGCGGCCTCTCCTTCGACGCGTCGGCCGAGTGGAACCTGGCCGAGCTGGTCTTCAACCCGGACGAGGTGCGCGTCTACGGCGCCCTGGCCGATCGCGCCGAACGCCGCCAGGGGCTGCTCACGACCCTCGTCGGCTACCACTTCGAGCGCCGCCGCCTGATCGTGCAAGGCGCCATCGACCCCGGCGACGATCCGGTCGCGATCGCCGAGCGGCTCCTGCGCATCGAGGAGCTCACCGCGGCCATTGACGCCTTGACAGGCGGGCTGCTCTCCCGCACGCTGAAAAGGAAGGGCGGTCCGGGCAAAAAGGCGAGGTGAGCATGGGCGGACTGGAACAGCGCGGCGCACAGCGGTTCGAGGTCAACGTGTCGGCCGAGGTCTATACGGGCGAGGCGGTCCTCCCGGCCACCACTCGCAACCTGAGCCGCACGGGCGTGTGCCTCGATCTCGACAGAGGCTTGGCCGAGGGCACCACGGTCGGGGTGTCCCTGTTCCTCACGTCTGACGGCATCGAGGATCCGGACGTCGAGGCTCTCAACGTCAAGGCCGAGGTCATGTGGTGCACCGAGCGCGACGACCGGGGCTTCTCCGCCGGCGCCCGCTTCGACCGTCTGTCCGACGAGCACAACGGCGCCCTCGATCACTTCCTCAAGACCATCAGCTGATCGACCCGCCCCCGGGCTTCGACCCCGCGGAGGAGCGAATGCGCGCTACGATCCTTGTCTGCTTCGTCACGGGTCTTTTCGCCCTGCCCGCGACCGGGCGCGCCGAGCTCAACAAGGCCAAGGATCGCTACAAGGACGGCAAGGCCCTGTTCGAGGCCGGCAAGATCGAGGAGGCCCTCGCGGCCTTCACCGACTCCTACAACGCCTCTGGCAACCCGGACCTGCTCTTCAACCTGGGCGTGTGCTCGGAGCGGCTCGGGCGCAAGGACAAAGCCGTTGCCTACTACGAGCTCTACCTGGAGGAGAAGCCGGACGCGCCCGACGCGGCGGACGTGCGCGCGCGCGTGGCGGCGCTCAAAGCACCGCCCCCGAGGCCGGTTGAGCCCACGACCGAGGCGGCGAATCCGCCGGCCCCGGCCCGGCCGGAGCTCGTCGTCGCACCGGTCGAGGAGGACGACACCGGCGTACCGTGGCCCGCCGTGACCGTGGGCGCAGGGGCGCTCGTGCTCGCGTCGGGCGCCCTGACCGCCATCCTGGCCTACAGGGAGTACGACTTTCTCAAGCGGGAGTGCGCGCCCGGCTGCTCCGACGGCCGGGTCGAGAAGGCGCGCGACATGGCGCTCGCCGCGGACATCCAGTTCGCCGTGGGCGGCGCGGCCGTGGTGGTTGGCGCGGTCCTGTGGCTCACACGGGACAAGGGCCGCGGGGACGTTGCGGGAGTCTCGGTGCGACCCGTTCCCGGCGGTTCGGGCGGCCCCGGGCTCGCCATGGCCGGAAGGTTCTGATGCGCGCCGCGGTCACGGCCCTTTCCATTTTCCTTGTCGCGACGCTCGGCTGCGGCTGCTCGCTCGCGCTCGACTTCGACGAGCTGAATAAGGGCACGCCCGCACCCGACGCCTCTGACTCGGACACCGGTCCGTGCGCCAAGGACGCCGACTGCGACGACGGCTTCGCGTGCACGGCCGACAGCTGCAACGGGAACGGCGCGTGCGAGCATCTTCCGGACAACTCGAAGTGCAAGTACCTCGAGTACTGCGACCGAGACGAGGGCTGCAAGGCCACGGGCGACGAGTGCAAGGTGGCGGCCGACTGCGACGACGGGATCGAGTGCACGAAGGACGACTGCGCGCTCGGCAAGTGCCGCAACCTGCCGGACGACGCCGTCTGCAAGGGCACGAACCCGTGCATCCTCGATCAGGTCTGCAACCCCGAGGTCGGCTGCAACCCGGGCTACGAGAAGCCCTGCGAGCCGACCGACCTGCCGTGCCGCGAGAACATGTGCGACCCGTCCACGGGCGAGTGCGCCATCGCCTTCGTGGACGGCGCGGACGACGACGCGGACAGCGCCCTCGACTCGGCCTGCGGCGGCGACGACTGCAATGACGGGAACCCGGACGTGCACCCGGGCGCGCCCGAGATCTGCAACGGCGTGGACGACGACTGCGACGGCGTGACCGATGCGACGCTCTTTGCGGGCCCGCTCGACGTGGCGACCGGCGCGGACCTCTCGGCGGCTCGGCTCGCGTTCGACGGCTCGGCGTACGCGGTCGTATGGCAGGACGGGAGCGATGCGGCCGCGAAGGTCAAAGCGCGCGTGGCGGGGCTCGATGGCGCTTTGCTCACGGACGAGGGCGACTTCACCGCCAAGGGCGGCACGGGCGGCGCGGGCGAGACCCCGGACGTGGCCGCAGGCAATGGCTCGTTCCTGGGCGCGTGGGTGGCACGTCCCACGTCCGGCGCGCCGCAGGTGCGGCTCGTCGGTTTCACGGCGAATACGGGAAAGGGCTCGGTCGCGTTTGACGCGAGCGCCGTTGCCCTTGCAACAGGAGGCGCCACCCAGGTGGCCTCACCGCGCGTGATCCACGACGCCTCGGGCTCGGGCTGGGTGGTGGCCTGGAGCGCCGAGGGCGACGGCGGCACGGCGGTGGCCCTCGAGTCCGAGGACATGCACTCCCATCCGGACCCGTCCTTTGCGGTCTCAACAGGGACGGGCGCCGTGTCCGGCGTGGCGCTCGCCCTCGTGGGTCCCAACGAGTACGCGGTGGCCTTTGCGCGCGACGACGCGGCGAGCGGCTCCGAACCCGAGGTCTACGAGTCGTTGGTCTCGCTCGCGACAGGGGAGTGGGTGAACACAGCCGGTTGGCCCAAGCGCGTCTCGCTCGCGGGCGGCTCCGTGGGAGACCCGTCGCGTGACCCCTGCGTGGCCGCGGACGGAACCGGCGCGTGGGTGACCGCCTTTTCCGACAAGGCCGGCGACGGTGACGACGACTTCGACATCCGCGCTTCCTTCGGCGGCACCTTGTACGACCTGATCGAGAGCGACGGACCGGACGAGGTCGCCCCGGATCTGGCGTTCAGCGGACCGGGCTTGGGGCTTCTCTTCACGCGCGAGGTGAGCTCGGCCGAGGCTCTCGAGTTCCGTCTGTTCGACACGTCCCTCGCGCCCGTGCCGGATCAGTCGACGCGCCTCGTCACGCTGCCGAACGGCGAGGTGCGGGGCAGCCGCCTCGTGAGCGCGGGCAGCGGCTTCGCCGCGGTCTGGGTCGAGAAGACGAGCGCCTCCGCGACCGTGAAGCTCGCGTCCTTCGGAAGCTGCACCCCTTCCTCCAAATGATTTCGCGGCCGCTTCCGCTCTTCGCGGGTGCGTCGCTCGCTTACGGGGCCGCGGTGCGGCTGCGTGAGGCCGCCTTCGCATCCGGTTTCTTGCCCGTGCGCCGTGCGTCCGGCATCTGCGTCGTGTCCGTGGGAAACCTGCGGGCCGGCGGCTCGGGCAAGACGCCGCTCGCCATGTTTCTTGCCGGGGCCATCGCCCGCGCCGGCGTTCCCACCGCGCTCGTCACGCGCGGTTACCGAGGCTCGATGGAGCGGACGGGCGGCGTGGTGTCCCGCGGGAGCGGCCCTCTCGCCGGACCGGAGCAGGCCGGAGACGAGGCGTTCCTCGCGGCGGTCCGGCTCCCGGGCGTGACCGTGCTCGCGGGCGGGAATCGTTTCGCCTCGGCCGTGCGTGCGGCTTCGCAAGGTCTCAAGGTCGCAATCCTCGACGACGGGTTCCAGCACCGGCACCTGCACCGCGATCTCGACATCCTGCTCGCCTGTCCGCAGGACCTCGACCCCGCGACAAGGCTCCTGCCGCTCGGCCCCCTGCGCGAGCCCTCGTCCGCGGCATCGCGCGCACACCTGGTGGGCGGCCTCACAGAGGACTGGGGGCAGGGCGACCCGGGATTCCTGTTCTCGCTCGTGCCCGAATGCCTCGTCGATTTCGGCTGGAAGCCCCATCCACTCGACGCCGAGCGCGGCGCGCGGGCGTTCCTTCTTTCGGGCATCGCGCGGCCGTCGCGGTTTGCGCGCACCGTCCGCGACGCCGGCTTCGATGTGGCGGGCCACGCCGCGTTCCCCGATCACCACCGATTCACCGCTTCCGATCTGACGCGCGTGGGGCGTGAGGCCCGGGACCTCTGCGCCTCGCTCGTGCTCACCACGGAGAAGGATCTGGCCCGCGGTTTCCTTCACACCGGAGGCCCGCCTCTTTTCGCCATGCGCGTGTCCGTTCGGCTCGCGCGAGGCTCCGACAGGCTCGCAAGCCTCCTCACGCGCGCCATCGGCGACAATTCCCCCTTGTCCTTTTCCTAGGAGCCTGTCGGGCGATTCATTCGAACCGGCGCGTGTTCCCGTCGTCGCCACGCCCAGAAAAGCAAAGGCGCACCCGGGAGTTCGACATCCCGTGGCGCGCCTTTACCTTCTCAAAACCTTTTTCGCGGCGGCTCACGCCGGGCGAAACCGGTCACCCGCCTACGGCAAGCCGAGCGGCTGAACCGGAGACGGCAGATCCGGGAAACGAGGGGGGTTGGGCTTAGGAGCCGCCTTCTTCGCCGGCTTCTTGGCAGGCTTCTTCGCCGGTTTCTTGGCGACCTTCTTGACGGCCTTCTTGGCGACCTTCTTGACGGCCTTCTTGGCGACCTTCTTGACGGCCTTCTTGACGACCTTCTTGACGGCCTTCTTGGCGACCTTCTTGACGGCCTTCTTGACGACCTTCTTCGCCGGCTTCTTGGCGACCTTCTTCACGACCTTCTTCGCTGCCTTCTTCACTGTCTTTGCCATTTTCGGCCCTCCCTTTCTGGCTTTTGAACCAGTTGAGTTGAACTAACGGGATTATGCAGTGGATTAGGAATGGTTGTCAATCACAAAAAACATAAATTAGACATAATTTATACGAACATTAGCTGATCTTAAGACTAATTCTCATATAATTACCGCTCAACACGGCGAATTAAATAATAAATACAAATAGATACAGACCCGCCAAAAAGAGACGACACACACTGCAACAGGTGGTTTCGGCTCGTTTTTTTCCGTATCCTGGGCTTTTTTGAGGCGTCCGATTAGCCCGTTTCTTTGATACATAATCCATTAAATCAATATAATCATTGATAACATGATATTGGCTCTACAACCCATTGGGACCATTGTCGACTCCAAAACGTCCTACGGCGCACAAAGTCGCGTCGGCAATCGATACCTCCCCGAAACAGGCGGGCCTAAATAAAGGAAAATAGAAGATAATATAGATAATCGAACTTCAACGGACGCTGTCATGATCCTGCGGTCGGGCGGTGAATAGCTGTTCCAAACGGCGCTACGCTTCTGTATAGTGCCGACGTGACGGATGATAATAAAAATGACCTCGGACAACCCGGTCCCTCGGACGGCAGCGACTACGGCGCGGACAACATCACCGTGCTCCACGGGCTCGACGCGGTGCGAAAACGCCCGGGCATGTACATCGGCAACGTGGAGTCGCCTGAAGGGCTCCATCACATGGTGTATGAGGTGGTCGACAACGCCATCGACGAGCACTTGGCGGGCTACTGCGATATGGTCATCGTCACGATCCACTTCGACGACAGCGTGACCGTGGAGGACAACGGCCGCGGCATCCCGGTCGGCCACCACGAGGCCGAGGGCCGTTCCGCCGCCGAGGTCGTGATGACGACGCTCCACGCGGGAGCCAAGTTCGGCGACGGATCCTACAAGTACTCGGGCGGTCTGCACGGCGTGGGGGTATCGGTCGTCAACGGGCTGTCCGAGTTCCTCAACATGGAGATCTGGCGAGAGGGCACGAGCTGGTACCAGGAGTACGAGCGCGGCGCGCCCAAGGCGCCCATCGCGGCCATCGGACCCACGCGCAAGCGCGGGACGCGCATCACGTTCAAGCCCGATCCCAAGATCTTCCCGTTTCGCGAGTTCTCTTTCGAGGTGCTCTCGACGCGCCTGCGCGACCTGTCGTTCCTGAACGCTGGGGTTCGCATCACGATCGTGGACGAGCGCACGGACAAGCGCCACGACTTCCATTACGAGGGCGGCATCCGCTCCTTCGTCGAGCACCTGGGCAAGAACAAGACGCCCGTGCACGCCGATGTGATCTGCTTTACCGACGTGAAGGACGATATCCATGTCGAGGTGGCGCTGCAGTGGAACGACTCGTACCAGGAGAGCATCTTCTGCTACACGAACGCCATCTTCAACCGCGACGGCGGGACCCACCTCACGGGTTTCAAGGCCGCGCTCACCCGCACCTTGAACACGTTCGCGGTGGAGCACAAGCTCGTCAAGGAGGGTCAGGCCGGGCTCTCGGGCGAGGACGTCCGCGAGGGGCTGACGGCCGTGGTCGCGGTCAAGCATCCGGATCCGTCGTTCAACAACCAACCCAAAGAGAAGCTCATCAACAACGAGGTCAAGGGCATCGTCGAAGGGATCGTCAACGATCGCCTCGGCGCCTACCTCGAGCAGAACCCCAAGTCGGCGCGCGCCATCCTCGAGAAGGCCGTGCTCGCGTCCCGGGCGCGTGAGGCCGCGCGCAAGGCCCGCGAGATGGTGACGCGCAAGGGCGCGCTCGATGCGGCCTCGCTGCCGGGCAAGCTGGCCGACTGCCAGTCGGACAGCCCGGCTGAATGCGAGATCTACATCGTCGAGGGCGACTCGGCCGGCGGCTCGGCCAAGCAGGGCCGCGACAGGCGCTTCCAGGCGGTGCTTCCGCTGCGAGGCAAGATCCTCAACGTGGAGAAGGCGCGGCTCGAGAAGATGCTCTCTTCCCAGGAGATAGCGTACCTCATCACGGCGCTCGGCACGGGCGTCGGCGAGGATTCGTTCAACTACGAGAAGCTGCGCTACCACCGCATCATCATAATGACCGACGCCGACGTCGACGGCGCGCACATCCGCACGCTGCTGCTCACGTTCTTCTTCCGTCACATGCGCAGGCTCATCGAGGAGGGGCACCTCTGCATCGCCCAGCCGCCCCTGTACCGCGTACGCAAGGGAAAGCGCGACGTCTACATCAAGGACGAGGCGGCCTTCAAGGAGTTCATCATCTCCACGAGCACGGACGCCGTGCTCGTGCTCGACGACGGCGGCACCCCGCTCCCGCACGAGAGCGCGCAGGCCCTCATCCGGCGCGCGGTGGCGAGACACGAGCTCCTCGAGAGACTCGGTCGCCGCACCGATCCGGCGCTCGCCGCGGCCTTCGCGTTCGTGGGAGCGACCCACGAGATGCTGACCGACAGGTCGCGCCTCGATTCGTGCATCGCGGGCATCGCGAAGAGGATCGGCTCATCCGTCGACATGTTCGAGATCCTCCCCGACGAGGTCCACGGGGGCTCGCTCGTGCGCGTCAAGCGCGGCGTCAACGGCAAGACGCGCACCTACGATTTCGATTTCGGGTTCCTCTCCTCGGCGGAGTACCGCGACCTGCTGCGCTCCAACGACGAGATCCGCGCCTTCGTGCCCGGGCCCTTCGCCGTGGAAGCCGAGGGCGAGCGCGTGGTGCTTGCGTCCATCGATGAGTTGTGGCCGCTCGTGGACAGGACGGCGCGCAAGGGCCTCACCTTCCAGCGGTACAAGGGACTCGGCGAGATGAACCCGGAGCAGCTCTGGGAGACCACCATGAACCCGGAGAGCCGCACCCTGCTCAAGGTGCGCCTCGAGGACTTCACCGAGGCGGACGAGATCTTCACGGTCCTCATGGGGGACCAGGTCGAGCCGAGGCGCGAGTTCATCGAGAAGAACGCGCTCTACGTCCGCAACCTCGACATCTGACAGGAATCGGCCGGGTTCCATCCGGCCGAGCGAGACGCACTTTGGACTGCTTCGGGAAAACCGTGGTGTTGGTGACCGGCGCGGGCTCCGGGATCGGGCGCGCGACGGCCCTGCTCTTCGCGAAGCACGGGGCCCGTGTGCATGTGGTGGACAAGGACGGCGCGCTCGCCTTGCAAACGGCGGCCGACATCGCCTCTGCGGGCGGCAAGGCCGAGTCCCATGCGGTCGACGTGTCGGACGCCGCTGCCGTGGAGGCCCTGGCGCAAACCGTTCTCGCGTCATCGGGGCGCGTGGACGTGCTCGTCAACAACGCCGGCGTCTGCGTAGGCGGCAAGGTCGAGCGCATCGACCTCGCAGACTGGCGTCTGGCCATAGACGTGAACCTGTTCGGCACCGTGCACGGCGTCCGTTCGTTCGCACCCGCGATGATCGCCGCGCACAGCGGCCACATCGTCAACGTGGCATCGGTGGCCGGGCTCCTGGGGTTCCCGCTCATCGCGCCCTATGTGGCCTCCAAGTTCGCGCTCGTGGGCCTCTCCGAGAGCATGAACGCCGAGCTCGAGCCGTTGGGTGTGCGCGTGACCACCGTGTGTCCGGGCATGGTGCGCACCAACGTCCTCGGAAGCGGCAAGGTGGGCCTGCCGCCGGAGTGGCACGAGGCGCTCACCCGCCTCATGGCACGTCACGCCGCAAGCCCCGAGCGCATCGCGCGCGACATTCTGGGCTCCGTCGGACGCCGCCGCGGCATCGTCGTCCGGGCCGGGCTCATGCGCCCGCTCCTCGTCGTCAAGAGACTCTCGATCGGGCTCTATCAGGCCCTGGCCCGCTCGGTCACCCGGCGCTTTCTCGGTCCGTAGCTCGCGAGAAATGAATAATCATAAAAACAAAATGGAATGGAATCATATTCTATAGAGACTGCCGGTACTTCCCGGCGCAGCCGTGAGGTTTTCATGAAGCTGATCAACTGGTTCCTGTGCCTCTTCACTGCAACGGTGCTTTCGTGCACGGGCGGGAGCAATCCTGTCGTCGGTGACGACAGCGAGACCGGCTTTCCGGACGCGGCGGCCGACGCGGACACGGACGCCGACGGTGACACGGACGCCGATGCGGACGCGGACGGCGACACCGACACCGACTCGGATACCGACTCGGATTCGGACGCGGACGCGGATGGCGACACGGACACGAGCTGCGTAGACAACGACAGCGATTCGTGGTGCGCTGGGCTCGACTGTAACGATTCCGATTCAGCCATCAACCCGGGTGCGGAGGAGACGCCGAACAACGGGCTCGATGACGACTGCGACGGGGAGACGGACGAGGCCACCTGCACGGACTCGGACTGCACGAGCCCGTGCTCGCCGTACCAGCTCGGCAAGAGCTACATCGGCTGCGAGTACTACCCCACGGTCACGCTCAACTCGCAGCTCGGCGCCATGGTGCCCATCAGCGCCATTCATTTCGCGGTCGCGGTCTCGAACACGTCGGCCGCCACGGCCAATGTGACCGTCACCATCGGAACGACCAACGTGGCGACCCAATCGGTCGCTCCCGACTCCGTGGCCCTCATCTATCTGCCCTGGACCAGCCTGCGCACCAGCTCCACAACCACCGTGATGGTCGCGGACGGCGCGTACCACCTGGTCTCGGACCAGCCGGTCACGGTGTACCAGTTCAACCCGCTCGAGTTCTGCACCGCCGGGGGCTGCACCTACACCAACGACGCCTCGCTGCTACTGCCGGTCAACGCATGGGGAAAGGCCTACATGGTCGCCTCGCGCAACACGTGGGTCTACAATACGTGGAACTACGCCGGGTTCTACTCGGTGGTGGCGAGCGAGGACGACACCAAGGTGACGCTCATGCCGTCGGCAACGGGGTACGCCATTCGCGCGGGCGCCGGGCTCACGACCAACTCCGGGAACGTGACGCTGAACGAGGGCGACGTGCTCCAGGTGCTGTCCGGCACGTCGGCGGCCAACGACCTCACCGGCTCGGTGCTGAGCGCGGACAAGCCGATCCAGGTCTTCGGCGGGCACGACTGCACGTACGTCCCCTGGAACATTCAGGCCTGCGACCACCTCGAGGAGTCGATGTTCCCGATCTCGACGCTGGCCAAGGAGTACATCGTGAGCCCGCCGTCGCTCCCGACCATGACGCAGCCCAAGGCGTTCTTCGTGAGGATCATCGCCACCAAGGCCGGCACCACGCTGCAGTACGACCCGCCCAACGGCGCGTGGCCGGCCGCGCTCGCCAACCCGGGCGACTACGTCGAGATTGATTCGAGCGTGGACTTCAAGATCACCGCGAGCGAGCCGGTGCTGGTGTCGCAGTACATGAAGGGGCAGGACGCCGGGGGAGGCTCGGGCGACCCGGCCATGGCCCTCGCGGTGGCGACGTACCAGTTCCGCACGGACTACCTGTTCCACGCACCCGTGAACTACACGTCGAACTACGTGAACATCATCGCGCCGACCGGCTCGAGCGTGACGCTGGACGGGACCGCGGTGACGGCCTGGACTGCGGTAGGCTCGACCGGATACGGCATCTCGCGCGTGCTGTTTGCGAGCGGCGGCAACGGCAACCACCGCGTGGAATCGGACGGGAAGGTGGGGATCACGGTCTACGGGTACGGTTCGTACACGAGCTACTGGTATCCGGGCGGGCTCAACCTGCTGGAAGTCTGGTGAAAGCGGAAGAAGGTTTCCATGAGGATGACCAACTGGTTCCTGTGCCTCGTCGCCTCGGCGATGATTTCGTGCTCGGGCGGAAGCAACTCGGTCGGCGTCGGCGATGACGCCACGGACACCTGGGGCACGGCGACCGACGCGGACGCGGACGGCGACGCGGACTCGGATGCGGATTCCGACACCGACGCCGACGCGGATACCGACATGGACGCCGGCAAGGACGGGGGCGGCGACTCGGACTCGGATGGCGACTCGGACTCGGACACAGATACCGATACCGACTCGGACACAGACACCGATATCGGGACCGAAACCGAGACTTCGACGGTCTGCGTGGACAACGACAGCGACTGGTGGTGCGCGGGCGTGGACTGCAACGATTCCGACAGCTCCATCCATCCCTATGCCCCGGAGGATACGGACAACGGGCTCGACGAGGATTGCGACGGCGAGACGGACGAACAGGACACGAGCACCGACTACAAGGGCCCTGTGATCCCGGAGACGTGCGATCAGGCGGCCCAGGCCACCACCACCGTGGGCTGTCTGTTCTACGCCGCCGACCTCGATTCCCACGACATGGTGGAGACCCAGCAATACGCGGTCGTGGTCTCGAACGTGAACCTGACGAACCCCGCGGCGGTGTCCGTGTACAAGGGCTCGGGCTCTGGCTGGCAGCTCCAGTCGCAGGTCACGGTCCCGTCGATGACCCTCCACCAGTTCAACCTGCCGGACTATCACATGAACCATTCCGGGCTGATGGCGGACGGGACCTACAAGATCGTTTCCGATATCCCGATCGTCGCCTATCAGTTCAACCCGGTGGACGGCGCGACCTCCTTCCTCTCCGACGCCTCGATGCTGATCCCCACCACCTCGCTCAGCGAGACCTACGAGATCGTCGGCTGGAAGCAGAACGCCGGCGACGGCGACATGCGCGCCTACTTCAGCGTGGTCTCGATCCTGGACGGCACGCAGGTGACGGTCACGCCGTCGGTGGCCCCGCTGGCCGGCGGGGTGGTGCCGGCGAGCACCGCCCCGTTCAACGTCGGCATGTCGGACGGCGATCTGCTGGAGGTCGCGACCGCCAACTACCTCGACTCCATGACCGGCAGCCGCGTGGTGAGCAACGCCGATCACCCGATCGCGGTCTTCACGGGCCAGGAGTGCGCCTTCATCCCCAACGGCGTCTACGCCTGCGACCACCTCGAGGAGCAGATGCCGGGCCTCAGGTTCTGGGGCAAGGAGTTCGTCGCGGCCCGGATGCCTGTCCGCAGCACGAGCGGCACCACCGACGACGTGCTGTGGCAGATCTACGCCAGCGAGAACGGCACGACCGTGACGCTCTCGGCGTCTGCGGGCGTGGTGGGCCTCCCGGCGTCGCCCCAGACCTTGAACAAGGGCGGACTGCTGGAGTTCTACGTACACGGGACGACGGCCAACCCGGGCGACTTCTCCATCACGGCTGACAAGCCCATCGGCGTGATGCAGTACATGGTCGGCGCACAAAACGCCAACTGCAACGGGATCGGCGATCCGGCCATGGTGTGGACGAGCCCGACCGAACAGTTCCTGCCGCGCTACGTGCTGCTCGTGCCAGGCACGTGGGTGAACGACGCGCTCATCATCACCCGCAAGGCCGGCAGCCCGGTGCTCCTCGACGGGGCCCTGGTGCCGGAAGCCTCGTTCGTACAGGTGGCCTCCACGCAGTACCAGGCGGCGCGCGTCGCGGTCGCGGACGGCGTGCACACGCTCGCGAGCCAGAACGGCACGGACCGGCTGGCCGTGGTCGTGGTCGGCTGGGACATGTACGATTCGTACGCCTACCTCGGCGGCATGGGCATGGGAGCCATCAACCCCGGCGCGGAGTGACGCCCCGGTAGCCAAGCCCGCGGCCGTGTGGTAGCCCGTGGGCCATGCGACTTGCGGGTGCGACGATCGCGATCGCGGGGCTGGCTCTCCTGCCCGTCGGGTGCAAGCACACGGACAAGGCGGCCACGGCTGAAGCGAAGAAGGGCGGGGCCAGGAAACCGGCGGCCGTCGCGGACGCGAGCCGCGCGACGGCTCCGAGCACGGGCGCGCTCAAGGTGCCGGACGGCGGCCTGCCGGCTGCGGACGACAGCGCGCGTCCGCCCGCGTTCCCGTCGCGGCTCGAGGTGGACGTGCCGCGGCCGTCTTTCCCCTCACCAAAAGCCGGCCAGATGATCAAGGTCGCGGCCGGCACCCTGCTCGTGGGCAGCGCACCCGACGACAACCTGCGCGACCAGACCGCCGAGGTGGACCTCGTCCCTTCGCCGATGACCCCGTTCGAGATCGACGCGCTGCCCTCCCCCAATGATCCCCGCCAGCCGTTCAAGACCGGCGTCAGCCAGGCCGAGGCGCAGTCCCTGTGCGCCGCGGGAGGCAAGCGCCTGTGCACCGAGATCGAATGGGAGCGCGCCTGCAAGGGCGACGCCGAGCGCCGCTTTCCCACCTCGAACCGCTACGACCCCACGGCGTACCCGCAGGAGCAGCCGTGGCAGCCCGCGTCGCCGCTCGGTGTCTTCGCCATGGGCCGCCTCGCGGAATGGACCGCGAGCCCGTGGGGCGACGAGCCGGATCAGGTGGGGCGCGTGGCCGTGCGCGGCTGGGCCGAGGGAGAGGACGCGCGACCCGATCGCGGGCGCAGGTGCGCGCGACGCTGGCACCGCACGCCGGAGATCGCGGAGCCGACCCTGGGCTTTCGCTGCTGCCGCGGCGAGCCCAACAAGGCAAAAGTCGTCATCGAGGGGCCGCGTCCGCCCATCAGCTTGTACACCAACATGAAGCCCGACAAGTTCGCGCGGGTCATAAGGGACATCCCCGAGCTCGCGGCCGTGCACGACAACCCGCGCATGTTCAGCGACGCGGACATCCGCGCCGTGCTCGCCAAGCGCGAGAGCAACAGGGACGAGCTCACGGAAAAGGGCGTGCATTTCGAGTGGAAGCCCCTGCGCTGGATCCCCAAGCAGGGCATGGAGCTGTGGGTGGCCGTAGGCCGCTCGGACCGGCACTCCTTCGTGGTGGCCCTGCACGAGACCGTGGACAACGAGAAGTACGTGCACGCCTCGAGCCTCGTCCTGTGGAACCAGCCGCTCCCGCTCGCGCTCGCTTACAAAGAAGGCCACCGCGGCCAGCTCTTCTGGTTGCCGTGCTGGGGCTGCCGCGACGGCGGCACCATTGAGTTCGACGAGGCCAAAAACGAGGTCATCATCACGCACAAGTGGTGAGCGGTCGTGAGGCACGGTCGTGAGGCGGGGCTTGAAACTCTCCCAGCCGATGACGGACCTCTGCTATCATCAACCCCGAAGCGACGCCTTATGGGAGGGAGAGCCATGAAACAGACGCGCATTCACGCTTCCCGGATCATCGTGTCGCTTCGGCAGCCGTGCATGAGATTTGCGGCGTAGCTGCGTAGGATCGAGGCCGTTATCGCGGGAGCACCGCGAGGAGGACGGCCGGATGAAACACAAGGACGAGGCGGTGGCGGCGGTGGGAGCGCGGATCGAGGCGTGGCGGCGGACACGTTCGAATCGGACGGGGGCAATGCCGGAGGATCTGTGGCGGGAGGCTGCCATCCCTCACCTATTCCTCGGGGGGCTCTTCATCGGCGTGGAGCTCACCGAGGAGGCCGGCCTCGCGCGGCCGTTCTGCGAGCGGCTCATGGCCGAGGGGCTCCTGTGCAAGGAGACCCACGATCGCGTCATCCGCTTCGCCCCGCCGCTCGTCATCACCAGGGAGGAGCTCGACTGGGCGCTCGTGCGCATCCGCAAGGTGCTCGTGGGCTGAGACGACGCGTCGGACCTGTCGGACAGTTCAACTGACAACGTCAAATTATCATGATTAATCAATAGTCATGTTCAATCGGTCAATCAGGCTTCCCGCGCCGGGCGCCGAGACCTTCTTTCTCTGGGGGCCACGGCAGACGGGCAAGACGACGCTCCTGCGAGCCGCGTACCCGGACGCCCTGTGGATCGACCTGCTCAAGGCCGACGAGTACCGGCGTCACGTGCAGCGCCCCGAGATCCTGCGCGAGACCGTCGTGGCGATGAAGCCCGCGCCCTTCATCGTCATCGACGAGGTGCAGAAGATCCCGGCGCTCCTCGACGAGGTCCACTGGCTCCACGAGAACGCAGGCATCCGCTTCGCCCTGTGCGGGTCGAGCGCGAGGAAGGTGCGCCGCGGCCACGCCAACCGGCTCGGCGGACGCGCCGTGCGCTACGAGCTCTTCGGCCTCGTGTCGCAGGACGTGGGCGCGGCCTGGGACGTGGATCGGGCGCTCAACCACGGCTACCTGCCGCGCATCTACCTCTCGGACGCGCCGGGCCGCCTGCTCGAGGCGTACGTGGGCGACTACCTCAAGGAGGAGGTGGCGGCTGAGGGGCTGGTGCGCAACCTGCCGGTGTTCTCCGAGTTCCTGGAAATCGCGGCCCTGTCGGACACGGAGATCGTGAACTTCTCGACCATCGCCCGCGAGTGCGGCGTCTCGAGCCCGACGATCAAGGGCCACTTCGGCATCCTCGCCGACACGCTCCTGTGCTCCTGGCTCCCCGCGTTCCACAAGCGGCCCAAGCGCCGCGTGATCCAGGCGCCCAAGCTCTACTTCTCCGACGTCGGCGTCGTGAACCACCTTGCGCGCCGCGGCCGGATCGTCCGCGGGAGCGAGCTCTACGGCAAGGCGTTCGAGAACTGGTGCTTCCACGAGATGAGCGCCTTCGACGCATACGCGGAGCGGCGCGCGCAGCTCGCGTACTGGCGGCTCACGACCGGCGTCGAAGTCGACTTCGTCGTCGGCGACATGGCCCTCGCGGTGGAGGCCAAGGCCAGCGCGAAGATCACGGCCGATCACCTGCGTGGCCTGCGCCAGCTCGTCGCGGACCACCCCGAGGTCCGCCGCCGCGTCGTGGTCTGCCTCGAGCCGCGCGCGCGCCGCACCGAGGACGGGATCGAGATCCTACCCGAGGCCAAGTTCCGGGAGCTGCTCTGGGCGGGCAAGCTGTTTTAGGATCAGTCATGACCGATCGCTCCCTCGCCCTGAACCGACCGTCATCGCAAAAACTGCTCGCCCGCCTGCTCGACGACCCGGCGCTGGTCGAGACCGTGCAGAGGCTTGCGCCGCGGGCGCTCCACGGCCTGCTGCGGCACATCGGGCTCGAGGACGCGGGCGAGATCGTCGCGCTCGCCACCACGGACCAGCTCCGGCAGATCTTCGACGATGATCTGTGGACGAGCACGGGCCCCGGGAAGGACGAGACCTTCAACGCCGACCGTTTCCTGCTCTGGCTCGAGGTCATGCTCGAGGCCGGCGAAGACTTCGTCGCCGGGAAGCTCACCGAGCTGCCCGAGGACCTCGTCACGATCGCTTTCTTCCGCCACGTTTTCGTGCTCGACATGGACGAGCTCGCGGTGAGGATGGCGGCGCGTTCCGATGACGACGACCTGACCGACAAGGCGCTCGAGGGCCGCCTCTCCCAGGAGTTCGACGAGTACCAGGCGTTCGCGCGCCACCACGACGGCTGGGACACGCTGCTCGCGGTCCTGCTGGCCCTCGACAGGAACGATCACGGCTTCTTCGTGCGATTGCTCGAGCGCTGCGCCGCGATGTCGGCGGAGTTCATCGAGGACAACGGCGGCCTCTACGACGTGTTCACGTCGGAGGAGATGCTCGAAGCGGACCTGGCGAGCGACCGCGAGGATCGACGCGCCGGAGAGGGTTTCGTCGCGCCCTCGGCGGCGGCGAGCCTCCTCAAGCTCTGCCGCATCACTCCGCCCAAGGAGGCTGCGATAGACGAGCGCGATCCGATCACGCGGATGCACTTCCGCCAGATGGCGGCGAAGCGCGCCGAGGAAGCCCCCTCGCCGGCCGTCCGCGGGTCCGCGACCGCGAGGGGGAGCGGCCGCAGCGCCGATCTCGAGGCGCTCATCGCGAGCCTCGACGGGCCGACCGTGGCGCACGCGGGGACGCCGCTCCTGCTCCGCGCGGGGAAGGGGCGCGATCGCCGGACATCCGAAGAGGCGCTCCTCAATCAGGCGCTCCTCATCCTCGCCGAGAAGGAGCCCGGGCGTCACATCGAGCGCCGGGACGAGCTCGCCTACCTGTGCAACGTGCTCGTCGCCGGCGGCGCCATCGATGGTCGCCGCGTACGGCCCTTCGAGGCGGTCGTCGGTGTGGCGGCCGCCTGCAACCTGGGGCTCGAGGAGCTCGTCCGTTCGGCGGATCGGGCCAGGGGCGGGACGCTGGCGGCGCGCGGCGCGGACGTGCTGGCCCGCGAGGGAGCGGACAGGCTGTTTCGCGTCGGCTTCGGCCTCGCCTGCCAGGAGGCGGCAAAGGCCGCAAGGCGTACGGTAAAGCTCGGTCCGCTCGACGCGGATCAGGAACGCGCGCTCGCCGGGCTCGTCTCCGATATTCCCTATCTCGCGGGCGCGCTCTGGCACCCCGACGCGCGCGGATTCGAGCTCGACCGCGAGCGGCAGTTCGTGGCCACCCGCGCCGCCGTGGACCGTATCCGGGCGTTCCCGGGG
>JAQTNF010000061.1 GCA_028713995.1 Deltaproteobacteria bacterium
GGGCCCTGTAGAACGTGGGCGCGTCGGCCATGGGATCGCGGCGGTTCATGGTGTTTTGCGCCTCGCTCGAGCTCACGAGCACCACGCCTTGGGGCGTGAGCCTGAGCACCAGGCGGAGCATGGAGTCGGGGCGCGCGGTCTCGGCCGTCCTTTGCGGAACGGTCGTGGTCGCCGCGGGCTGCCCGGCCCCTTGCGCGGAGCAGCCCAAGGCCACGGTGAGCATGGCCGCTGCGAGCATCTTTTCTATGGTCTACCTCCTTCCAGCCAGGAGCTTGCGAACCTTGAACAGGAGCTCGTTGAAGTTGAACGGCTTGTCGACCTGATCGTCGGCGCCGTAAAGCGGCGAGGTCATCTTGTTGAGGCTCTCCCCGATGCCCGTCAGCATGATGATTCCGGTGCCGGCCAGCTCCGCGTCGGCGCGGATGGCCTTGCAGACCTCCCACCCGTTCATGCGGGGCATCATGACATCGAGGACCACCGCGTCCGGGCGCAGCTCCCGGATCTTGGCGAGCGCCTCGGCGCCGTCGCTTGCCGTCACGATGTCGCAATCGAGCGTCTGCAGGCGTTTGTTGAGCAGGCCCACGAGCTCCGGATCGTCGTCAGCGATGAGGAGCAGCGGTCGCGTTCTTTCTTCGGCCATGAAACGTCTTCGCCGGCCGTTCGTGGGGCCGGCGCTCCCTTGCCTTTCAGGGTGGCGGGAAACCGGCGCATTGTCAACGTGCTCCGCCGACGATAGCATGGGCCGTCTTGAAGTCGACCGCGCCATTCGAGCCGTGCGCCATGCTGCCCGAGGAGCTCTCCCTTCTCGCGGCGTCCATGGGCGAGCCGCCGTTCCGAGGGAAGCAGCTCTTCTCCTGGATCCAGGCGCGCGGCGTGGTCGACCCTTCGGCCATGACGAACCTCTCGAAGGCGTTTCGGGAGCGCGTCGCGTCCGTCGACCTCGCTTGGCCCGCGCGCATCGGCCAGGCGCTGCGGGCCGCGGACGGCACGCGCAAACTCGAGATCGTGCTGCGCGACGGGTGCGCGGTCGAGACCGTGCTCATCCCGGAGCGCGACAAGCTCACCCAGTGCCTGTCCACCCAGGTGGGATGCGCCGTGCATTGCGCCTTCTGCAGATCCGGCCACAACGGTCTCGCGCGCAACCTGACCGCGGGAGAGATCGTGGCCCAGGTGCACCTGGCGCGCGCCGCGTACCTGCCGGAAGAGACCCTGCGCAACGTGGTGCTGATGGGCGTGGGCGAGCCGCTGCACAACCTCGAGAACGTGCTGCGCGCGGTCGCGGTCCTCGAGCACGCGGATGGCGCGAACCTCTCGAGCCGCAGGGTGACGCTCTCCACCGTGGGCATCCCGCGAGGCATCGACCGGCTGGGCGAGGCCACGCACGGCAGGGTCGCGCTCGCGATCTCCTTGCACGCGGCGGACGACGACACGCGCGCGTTCCTCGTGCCCGGCGCGAAGGCGGGCGTGGCCGAGATCGTCGAGGCCCTGCGCCGCTACCCGCTGCCGAGCCGGCGCAGGTTCACGATCGAGTACGTGATGGTGAAGGGCGTCAACGACAGCGACGGCGCCGCGCGCAGGCTCGCGAAGCTCCTCGCCCCGCTCAAGGTCAAGGTGAACCTGCTCCCGCTCAACCCCCACGACCTCACGGACCTGATGGCCCCGGACGACGACCGCGTGGCTGCGTTCCAGCAGATCCTGATCGACAAGGGGCTCTCCGTGTTCCTGCGCAAGCGCCGCGGCGCGGACATCGGCGCGGCGTGCGGTCAGCTGCTGGCGGTTCGCCCAAGTTCATGAAAAAAGATTGCCAATTCATGAATCCGTGCCTACCCTTGTCGTGAGGGGGAAGGAGCGGGACATGGCCACGCTGCAGGTGAAGGGCATGGACGACCGGCTGTACGAGGCGTTGGGCGCGCTCGCATCCACGGATCGGCGCTCGGTCAGCCAGGAGGTCGTGGCGATGATCGAGGAGTTTCTCGCTCGGCGCAGGCCACGGGGACAGGACGCCACAGTCGCGTTCCTCGAGCTCGCAGGAACGTGGGAGGATAATCGGTCCGCGGCGCGGATCGCGTCCGACATCCGCAAGGCGAGGAGGACCGGTGCGCGATCGCGGAGGCTCGCGGATGTACTTGATTGACACGGATACGATCATTTTCGTTTTGAAGGGCGTCCCGGAAGTCGTCGCCAATTTCGAGCGGCGCACGGCCGCGCCCATGGCCATTTCGGTCATCACCTACGGTGAGCTCCTCTATGGAGCCATGAAGTCGGCCCGTCGCCACGAGAACCTGGCGCGGGTGCGGCGCGTGGCCGAGATCTACCCGGTCATCGACGTCTCGCGAGGCGTCATGGACACGTTCGGTGCGCTCAAGGCCGATCTCGAGAAGAGGGGAAAGAGGGTTGACGATTTCGATCTCGTCATCGCGTCCACCGCGCTCATGCTCGGGTACAGCGTCGTGACGAACAACGAGCGGCATTTCAAGGTGGTCCCGGGCCTCAGGACGGAGAACTGGTCGCGCGCGACAGCTACTTCACGAGCGCGGCCTTGATGAGATCGCGGTTCATCTGCGCGATGCAGTCGAGCTTGAGCTCCTTGGGGCAGGCGGCCTCGCACTCGGCGTGGTTGGTGCACGCGCCGAACCCGGCCTGCTCCATGGCCGCCACCATGTGGCGCACCCGGTCGATGCGCTCGGGCTGACCCTGCGGCAGGCGCGCGAACTGGGCGATCTTGCCCGACGTGAACAGCATGGCCGAGGCGTTCGGACAGGCCGCCACGCACGCGCCGCACCCGATGCAGGCCGCCGCGTCCATGGACCGCTCCGCGTCGTCCTTGGGCACCGGGACGGCGTTGCCGTCGGGAGCGCTGCCGGTGCGCACCGAGATGTAGCCGCCCGCCTGGACGATCTTGTCGAACGCGCCGCGGTCCACGACCAGATCGCGGATCACCGGGAAGGCCTTGGCGCGGAACGGCTCGATCCAGATCGTCTCGCCGTCCTGGAACTCGCGCATGTGGAACTGGCACAGGGTCGTCCCGCCCTGGTGCCCGTGGGCGTACCCGTTCACCATACAGCCGCACGTGCCGCAGATGCCCTCGCGGCAGTCGTGGTCGAACGCGAACGGCTCCTCGCCTTTTGCGATGAGACGCTCGTTCACGATGTCGAGCATCTCGAGGAACGACGTGTCCGGGCTGATGTCCTTGGCGTCGTAGTTCGCGAACGCGCCCTTGTCGCCCGCACCCCTCTGCCGCCACACCTTGAGCTTGAAGTCCATTACTTGTAGCTCCTTTGCACGAGCGCCACGTGCTCGAACTTGAGCGGCTCCTTGTGCAGCTTGGGCTCTAAGCCCCCGGTCCACTCCCAGGCCGCCACGTGCGCG
The DNA here is from genome assembly GCA_028713995.1 of Deltaproteobacteria bacterium. Taxonomy (GTDB): domain Bacteria; phylum Myxococcota_A; class Polyangia; order JAAYKL01; family JAAYKL01; genus JAQTNF01. The sequence goes on from JAQTNF010000061.1 coordinate 3,370, forward strand.
TGATTCTTGTCGTCGCGCAGGGGCTCGCCCTCCTCGGTCTGGCTCTCCTCGCGCAGGTGGCACCCGCACGACTCCTTGCGCTCGAGCGCGTCCTTGACGAGCAGCTCGGCGAAGTCGATGAAGTCGGCCACGCGGCCGGCCTTCTCGAGGGTCTGGTTGAGCTCCGCGTCCGCACCCGTGACGCGCAGGTTCTTCGCGAATTCGTCGCGGATGCGCGGGATCTCGGCCAGACACTTGCGCAGGCCGGTCTCGTTGCGGGCCATGCCGCAGTGCTCCCACAAGAGCTTGCCGAGCTCCTTGTGCAGCGAGTCGGGCGAGCGCTCGCCCTTGACCGCGAGCAGCTTCGACGTGCGATCGCGAACCTCGGCCTCCGCGCCCTTGAAGCCCGCGTGGTCCTCGGCCACCTTGCTCGCGCCCTTGCGCGCGCAGTAATCGCTCACCGTGTAGGGCAGGATGAAGTAGCCGTCGGCGAGCCCCTGCATGAGCGCGCTCGCGCCGAGGCGGTTCGCGCCGTGGTCCGAGAAGTTGGCCTCGCCGGCCACGAACAGGCCGTCCACGTTGCTCATGAGGTTGTAGTCCACCCACAGGCCGCCCATGGCGTAGTGGATGGCTGGGTAGATGCGCATGGGAACCCTGTAGGGGTTCTCGGCGGTGATCTTCTTGTACATGTGGAACAGGTTGCCGTACTTCTCGCGGATGACGTCCTCGCCCTGGCGCGCGAGCGAGTCGCGGAAGTCGAGGTACACGCCGTACCCGGTCTTGCCCACGCCGCGCCCCTCGTCGCAGACCGCCTTGGCCGCTCGGGAGGCCACGTCGCGCGGCACCAGGTTGCCGAAGGTCGGGAAGCGACGCTCCAGGTAGTAGTCGCGCTCGGGCTCGGGAATGACGTCCGGCGAACGCTTGTCGCCCTTGTTCGCGGGCACCCAGATGCGACCGTCGTTGCGCAGCGACTCGCTCATGAGCGTGAGCTTCGACTGGTGGTCGCCCGTGACCGGGATGCACGTGGGGTGGATCTGGGTGAAGCACGGGTTGGCGAACAGGGCGCCGCGCTTGTGGGCGCGCCAGAGGGCCGACACGTTGCAGCCCTTGGCGTTGGTCGACAGGTAGAACACGTTGCCGTAGCCGCCGGTGGCCAGGATGACCGCGTCGCCCGCGTGGGAGCTCACCGCGCCGGTCACCATGTCACGCACGACGATGCCGCGCGCCCGGCCGTCCACGACCACGAGATCGAGCATCTCGGTGCGCGGGAACATCTTGACGTTGCGAAGCGCGATCTGGCGCGAGAGGGACGAGTAGGCGCCGAGCAGCAGCTGCTGGCCGGTCTGGCCGCGGGCGTAGAAGGTGCGCGACACCTGGGCGCCGCCGAACGAGCGGTTGTCGAGGAGCCCCCCGTACTCGCGGGCAAAGGGTACGCCCTGGGCCACGCAGTGGTCGATGATGGCCCCGGAGACCTCGGCCAGGCGAAAGACGTTGGCCTCGCGCGCCCGGAAGTCGCCGCCCTTCACCGTGTCGAAGAACAGGCGGAACGTGCTGTCGCCGTCGTTCTGGTAGTTTTTGGCCGCGTTGATGCCGCCCTGGGCCGCGATGCTGTGCGCCCGGCGCGGGCTGTCCTGGTAGCAGAAGCACTTCACGTTGTAGCCGAGCTCGGCGAGCGACGCCGCGGCCGCGCCGCCGGCGAGCCCGGAGCCCACCACGATGACGGTGTACTTGCGCTTGTTGGCCGGGTTGACGAGCTTCATGTTGAAGCGGTGCTTCGTCCACTTCTGCTCGATCGGCCCCTCGGGGATTCTTGCGTCGAGTTCCATGTTCTTTCTTTCCTTCCGCCTAGACCGGCCTGACCAGCCCGGCGAGCGCGGCGATCGGCACGGAGACCATGCCGGCGAACACGGCCAGGGAGAACGCAACCGCGAACACGCGCGGCCACACGTTCCACTTGGGGTGGTTCAAGCCCACGGTCTGGAACATGCTCCACACGCCGTGGTAGAGGTGCAGGCCCACGAACGCCACGGCCACGATGTAGAAGACCGACACCCACCAGACCGCAAAGCCCGTGACCACGTTGTTGTAGACGTTGTCGGAGAACGAGGGGTGCACCTGCCCGGTCGTGAAGTGAAGGATGTGGTACACGAGGAACAGGCCGATGATCGGCCCGCCCCACCGCACGGTGCGCGCCGCGTAGGTCGTCTCGCGGTAGCGCTGGACCGCGTAACCTTGCGGCCGCGCGCTCCAGCTCTGGAGCGTGAGCTGGGTCGCGGCCAGGATGTGCAGCACGGCCGAGATCAGGATGAGCCCGCGGAACGTCCACAGGAAGGCCGGCACGCTCTTCAGGAAATGAGCGTACGCGTTGAGCTTCTCCGGTCCCGAGAAGACCTGCAGGTTGCCGAGCATGTGCACCGTCACGAAGCCGAAGACGATGAAGCCGGTCACGGCCATCACCACCTTCTTGCCGATCGAGGTGCCGTAGAAGGTCATCACCTTTGTCGCCATGTCCCTCTTCTTTCCGCCTCCTAGAGGCCGAGGAGCGCGTCCCTCTTCTCTTTCGTGTCCTTGAGCACCACGTCGTGCAGGCTCCCGCCGTTCGCGTCCATGGTCACGACGCCTTTGAAGCCCGTGACGCGGCACACCCAGAACGCCTCGGGTGCGCCGAGCTCGTCGAGCATGAGCACGTCCTCGACCGCCGTGATCCAGTCGGCCTGCACCACGGCCGCGCCGCCCACCGCATGGACGTACACCGCGCCCACCTTGCGGCACGCCTCAAGCGTCTTTGGGCCCATGCCGCCCTTGCCGATGATGACGCGCACCTTGTAGTGCTCCATCACGTCGGCCTCGTACGGCTCCTCGCGGATCGACGTGGTGGGGCCGGCCGCGACCGCCCGCCAGACCTTGTTCTCGCAGGCCATGACCGGGCCGCAGTGGTAGATGGCGCCGTCCTCGAGCAGGGGGCGCAGGAACCCGGGGTGCTTCTCGATCATGAGCTTGTGCGCGGCGTCTCGGGCCGTGACCACGACACCGTGCAGCGACACCTCGTCGCCCACCTTGAGAGCGCGCACCGCGCTCTCCGACACCGGAAGGTTGAGCGTGATCATGCGCGTGGCCTCCTCTTCCCCTCGCCCGGCACGACGTAGCCGGCCGCGAGCTGCGCCTTCTGAGAGAACGTGGCCCGGTCGCAGGAGATGGTGACGCTGGCCCTTCGGCAGGCCCAGCACATGTAGGCCACGGACACGAAGAACGAGGCCGGGAGCCTGTGGAGCTTCGCGATCTTGACGCCGAGCACGGTGGTCGCGCCGCCGAAGCCCATGGGCCCGATGCCGAGCGTGTTCATCTCGGCGAAGAGTCGCTCCTCGAGCTTCGCCAGCGTCTCGTCCGGGTTCCGGTCTTCGAGCAGGCGGAAGAGCTGCTCCTTGGCCACGACCATGCTCGTGGCGCGATCGCCGCCCACGCCCACGCCGATGATGCCCGGCCCGCAGCCCCTTCCCTGGGCCCGGAAGACCATCTCGATGATGGCCTTGCGCACGCCCTCAACGTCGCGCCCGGCCTTTATCGAGCCGTCGGGGAGCGACAGCTGGGCCGCCACGTTTTCGCAGCCGCCGCCCTTGAGCAGCAGATCCGCGTGCACGGTCTTGCGCGACCACTCGTGGAAATGGACGACCGGCGCGCGGATGCCCGTGTTGTCGCCCGAGTTGACCTGCGTGATCGAGTCGACCGCGTTCGGCCGCAGATACGACCGGCGCGTGGCCTCTCGCGTCGCGGCGAGGATGTCGCGGGTGAGCTCGCGCTCGCGCACGTCGGCCGGGCGGTACACGTACCAGATGTTCGTTCCGGTGTCCTGGCACAGGGGCCGCGAGCTTGCGCGCGCCACCTCGCAGTTGCGCAGCACGTCGTCGAGGGCGGAGCGCGCCGTCGAGCCGCACGCCTCCGCGTCACGACCTCGCTCGATGGCGCGGGTCACGTCCTCGGGCAGGTCGGTCGCGGCCCTTCGGATGAGCTCGAGGAAATGCTTTTTCATGGCTTTCCCTTCGGACTGAACGGTGAATTGTAAACAGCGGTCGTCATACTCCTGCGAAGCGGCGAATGGAACCCTTTCAAGCCGGTTCGAAAGATCTACCGCAAAAGTGGCCCGAAGCAAGCGGCGCCCTGCGCCGGAAATCAGGGCTCCGAGTCCCGCCGGGGCGCGGCGTCGGCGCGCGACTTGCGCATGAACGTCTCGACCTGGCCCAGGATCGACTCGATGGGGCGCAGCATCTCCTTGGCCTTTTGGAAGCGCTTGGTCTTGTCGAGCTCAATGGCGCGGTGCACGACCCGCCCGAGCAGCTTCGGCACCGTGGGGTTCAGGTCGGTCACCGGCGCCGCGGGCTTCGAGCGATCCATTCCGTCGAAGGGGACCCGGCCCGTGAGCATCTCGTAGAGCGAGGCGCCGAGCGCGAAGATGTCGCTGCTCGCGTCCATGTCCGTGCCGGTGAACTGCTCGGGCGGCATGTAGTTGGGCGTGCCCGCGATGATGGTGGTGCGTCCCTTGGCCTCGACGGACCGCGCCAGCCCGAAGTCCATGACCTTCACCACGCCCAGGTCGTTGCGCATCATATTCGATGGCTTCAGGTCCCTGTGGATGATGCCCTTCGAGTGCGCGTAGTCGAGGCCCTCGAGCACGTTGCGCATGACGCGCAGCGCCTCGACGACCTTGAGCTTGCCCTCGCGCTCGATGAGGGACTCAACCGTGCTGCCGATCACGAGCTCCATGGAAATGAATGCGCGCCCGTCCTGCTCTCCGATGTCGTAGACGGTCACCACGTTGGGGTGGTTGAGCTGGGCCGCGGCCTTGGCCTCGCGCTCGAACATCCTGCGCATCTGCGCGTCGCCCGAGATCTCCTCGGACAGGAACTTGAGGGCCACGTCGCGCTCGAGCGCCTCATCGCGCGCCCGGTACACCACCGCCATGCCGCCGCGCCCGATTTCACCCTGCAGGGTGTAGCGCGAGGGCTGGGCCGATCCCACGAGGCTCTTCCCGCTCACGCTGAGCGGCATCATCTTCTGCCAGCGGCCGAGCTCCTCGGCGCGCGCCGAGGCGTCCTTGTAACCCGGGTTCGCGCTCGCGATCGCCGAGAAGACCTTTTGAGCCTCGCCCCACATGCCAGCCGCGGCCTGCATGAGACCCAGGCGGTAGTAGAGCTCGGCGTTGTCGTCGACCGGGGAGCGGTTGCCGATGAGGCGCTTGACCTCCTCGATCGAGCCGCTGTCCCTGGCGGCCCGGACCTGTTCGTCGTGGGCGTACCGGAGGTCGACCTCGATGCGCTCGATGCCGCGCGTCGCGGGGCGAGGGTGCCTCGAGCCCGGGTCCCCGGAGGGGCGCATCGGGGGCAGGCCGCCGCCCCACGCCAGCGCCGTGGCCTCGCGCGCCGCCGCGGCGGCCACCTCGCTCACGAGCCTCTCGATGGCCGGGGAGTCGAACACGTTCTCCGGGGAGGTGGGGGGCTCCGCGGCCGATTCGGGCGCGTCGAGCGACGGCAGGTCGGGAAGCTCCGGGATCGTGGGCGCGGCGGCCGGCACCGCGGCTTCGTCGCCGAACTGGAACATGGTCTTGGCAAAGGCGTGGGCGCTCGTGTCGCGATCGCCCTTGACGGGCTTTTCCGTGTTGGCGACGGCCAGCTTGAGGCCGTTCAGCTTCTCGCCCGCGTTGCGGAAGGCCGGCTTCTGCCGGACGAGGGGCTCGAGCACGGCCACGGCCTCGGCCAGCCGGGCCTTGCGCTCGAACGCCTCGGCGATGCGGAAGTGCAGGTCGAACGTCTCCTTGGCCAGCGGGCGCTGCTGCACGACCGAGCCGAGGAACGTGATCATGTTGTCGTCGCCGAGCCGTTCGACCTGGCTCAGATAGGCGAGCGGGTCGTCGAGCTTCCTGGCGCACTCGATCCAGGAATGCAGCGCGCGCTCCTTCTTGCCGGCCGCCTCGTAGAGCTCCGCCGCGCGCTTGTGATCGCCGCGCTCGGCGAAGAGCGGGGCCGCGGCGCCCGGGTCGCCGAGGAGGTTCACGTACAGGTTGATGGCCTGGTCGACGAGCCCGGCCTCCACGCAGACCTCGGCCGCGCGCCGGATCTCCCCGGCCGACAGGAGCGCCTCGGACGCCTCGCGCCCGAGGTCTTGCAGACGGGCCAGGGCCGCCGGGTCGCCGGTCTCGGCCTTGCGGCGCGCCTCCTCGAAGGCCTGCTCCGCGTCGCGGGTGCGGTCCATGGGCGGAAGCAGCCCGTCGTCGCGGGGCTCCGGATCGCCGAGCGCCGCCTTCGTCTCGCGGCCCTTTGGGGCGGGCATGCGCGCCTTCATCACCTGCTCCGCCTCCTCGGCCTTGCGCGTCAGCCCGGCCTGCCGGTACATGGTCGCGGCGTGCTGGAGGTCGCCGCCCTGCTCGTAGAGCTCCGCGGCCTCGCGGGCGCGGCCGAGCTTCTGGGCGACCTGGGCCGCGCGCAGCGGCTTCTGGGCGCGCAGGAAGTACTCGAGGGCCGTGGCCATGTTGCCCATCTTCATCTCGTGGTTGGCGGCCGCCTCGTAGTTGCCCGCCGCGGCCAGGCGCTTGGTCTTCGAGTCGATGCCGCCGGCCTTGTTCTTCTTGAGAACGACATAGGCCACAATCAGGGCGACGAGGGCTCCGCCGGCGATCGCCTGGTTGCTCGGCTCCGACATGAGCTGCAACGGCCCTGCGAACATCTCGCCCAGACTGTTCAGCAGGCCTTCCACGACAATCCTTTCCGGGCCGTTCTACTCGGCCACGACAAGCAGCGCGTCCCCGGGGGCGATCAGGCGGCGCGCCATGAGGAAGGCGGCGGCCTGGGCGAACGAGTAGTAGCGGTTGCGCGTTTTCGCCTGCTCCACGAGCTCCTCGGGCCGCGCGTTCGCCGCGAGCGTGGTCCGTATCGATTCGTCGAGGCTCATGATCTCCTGCACCGCGACCCGGCCCAGGTAGCCCGTCTTGCCGCACGCGTCACAGCCCACGGGCCGGGGCAGCCTGATCGCGGCGGACGGGCTCAGGATCTTGCGCTCGATGAGGCTCTCGAGCATGGCGGGCGCCACGTCGCTCTCGGTCACGCAGTTGGGGCACAGGCGCTTGACGAGGCGCTGCACCACGATGAGCGAGAGCGCCTGGGACAGGAGGATCGGGTTCGTGCCCAGGTGCTGCAGGCGCTGGATGACGGCCACCGCGTTGTTGCCGTGGATCGAGGTGAGCACCAGGTGCCCGGTGAGCGCCGCCTCGACCATGATGGTGGTGGTGTCGCTGTCGCGCAGCTCGCCGATCATGATCACGTCCGGATCCTGGCGCATGAGGCCGCGCAGGGCCTGGGAGAAGCCGAAGCCCGCCTTGGGCAGCACCGGGATCTGCGTCACGCCCGGGAGCAGGTACTCGATGGGATCCTCGACCGTGACGATGCTCGTGTCCTGGCGCGCGAGCCTGCGCTCGTTGAGCATGGAGTAGAGGGTGGACGACTTGCCGCCTCCCGTGGGACCGGCCACGACGATGGCGCCGAAGGGCTCGGCCAGGGCCGTGCGCATGGCCTTCTCGAGCGTGGGGTTCTGCACGATCTGGTGCAGCGGGCGCATGGCGTCCGCCGAGTCGATGAGGCGCAGCACCGCCTTCTCGCCGCGCGCCGACGGGATGGTGGACACGCGCAGGTTGAGCTCGCGCTGCCCGAGCTGGGCGAAGATGCGGCCGTCCTGCGCCTGGCGCCGCTCCGTGGTGTCGAGCTCGGCCAGGATCTTGATGCGGGCCACGAGCGGCGCGGCGTAGCTCGACGCGATGAACTCCTTCTGGTCCACGAGCCCGCCCTGGACGCGGTAACGGACCTTGACGCCCGAGGCCTGCGGCTCGATGTGGATGTCCGAGGCGCCGCGTTCGAGGCCCTCCGCGATGATCTTGTCGAGCAGGCTGATGGCCTCGTTGCCGATGTACAGCTTGGCCTTGTCGGCCTCCTTCTCCTGCTCCACCTGGTAGGTGAGCGCCACGTGCCTTTCGGCCGACGCCTGCCGCGTCTTCACCTTGCTGATGTCCAGGTTCAGCCGCGCGAATACCTGGCTGAAGTCGTCGGCGGAGATGGCGACGACCTCGGGATCGACCGTGTGGAGCACGCGCCGCAGATCCTGCATGGCCTCGACCGAGCGCGGGTTCACGAGCCCCACGGTGAGCTTCTTGCCCTTGAGCTCGAGCGGCAGGAGCCGGTGCTTCGCGATCACGTCCGAGGGGATCATCTGGATGGTCTGGGGCGTGATGTTGTAGGTGCCCACGTCCACCCACGGGATCTGGCCCGATTTGAGATCGTCGCCGCCGGCGAGGAGGTTGCGCTCCGCGGCCGCAAGGGCGGGCTCGCGCCGCTCCTCGGACCCCTTGCCGCGTCCGCCGAGCAGGGAGAGCTTGACGAAGCGCGTGGACACCTGCTGGGCGAGCGCGAGGCAGATCGCGGAGCCGCCCTGGAGGAGCCGCTCCATGCGATCCTTGGGGACGACGAGCGTGTCGCAGCCCTCCTCGGCCACGGCGCTGAGCGGGTTGGCGGCGCCGAGCAGGAGGCCCACCTCCCCGTAGATCCCGCCCGGACCGAGCTGATCGACCTGGGTCTGCATGCCGCTCGCGGCGTCGACGAGGACGAGGCTCGCCTTGCCGCGCAGGAGGATGCCCAGCCCCGCGACCGGTCTTCCCGGCGGCAGGATGCGCTCGCCGCTCTCGAAGTGCTGTTGCTCCGACGCCTCGACGAGCTTGAGCAGCTCCTTCGCGTCGACGCCGCGGAACAGCGGCATCTTGCCGATGAACCCGGCCACCGTTTGCGATGGAAACCGATTCTCCACGACGGAAACCTCATCTTTTTTGCGCCGTTGGATCGTTGAGGGGAAAGAGTAACAAGTCGGTGTCGCGCAAACAAGCCCCAGGTTTGCGCAGGCGGGCCCATGACCTTGGCGTCGTTCGCGCATCCGTTCAGCGTTGCGGATGGATCGTTTTTGAAGACTGCGATAAAATTCTTGTTTAGGGAATACGCGACAGGACCAAGTGGGTCGAAGGAGGAGGCGCCATGGCCGCTCACGAGCATCGGTGTGCAGAAGAAAGAGGACGAGCCGGTTTGTTGCTGCTCTCGATCGCGGCGATCGCCGTCGGCTGCGGCGGCAGTGGCAGCGGCGGCGGCATGGATGGCGGGCTCGACGGCAGCGCCGACGCCGACACCGATGCCGATGCTGATGCTGATACGGACGCCGACGCCGACACGGATACAGACACCGACACAGATACCGACGCCGACACGGACACCGACACCATCCCCGATGACCTGCCGGGCGAAATCTGCGGCAACGGGGTGGACGACGACGGTGACGGGATGCTGGATTGCGCGGATCCGGAATGCAAAGCCGAGCCGGCATGCCAGGGCGAAGCCGAGATCTGCGACGACGGGCTGGACAACGATTTCGACACCCGCGTGGACTGCGCCGATTCGGACTGCTCCAATCAGATCTATTGCCAGGAGGATTGCGACAACAACGCGGACGACAACGGCGACGGGCTGACCGATTGCAGCGATCCGATCTGCAAGGGCATCGACCCGGTCTGCGGCGAGGTCTGCGGCGACGGCATCGACAATGATGAGGACGGAAAAATCGACTGCGCCGACGAGGACTGCGCCGACAAGGATCCGCCCTGCGGGAACAATCAGAGCGACGGCACGACCTGCGCCTATGGGGGCGACGAGCCGCACACCTGTTCCTGCGCGGACGGCATCGACAACGACAGCGACGGCAAGACCGACACCGGCGACATCCACTGCTTCGGTCCGTTCGACGACGACGAGGGCGACTACGCCACCGGCATCCCGGGGGACAACAAAGGCTCCAAGGGCAACAAGGAGTGCCCCTTCGACGGCAACAGCGGCATCGGCAACGACGGAGTCTGCTGCAATCCGGCCGACCCGTCGCAGAACGTGACCCCCAACGGCTGCGACAGCCAGGCCTGCTGCGAGATCGACGTCAACGGCAACGGCACCGGCGAGCACGTCTACGTCTTCGGCGAGTGCGTCTTCGCCCCGACCTGCGGCAGCGACGGCAAGCACAATTGCCCCTGCGCGGACGTCACCGCGTGCGACCCGGGTCAGTACTGCGTCAAGGACGACGACAGCGGCCAGGGCTTCTGCTCGACCTGCGAACCGTGCACGAGCAAGGAGGAGTGCGAGAACCCGTGCAGCTGCGGCGAGGCCTGCTTCGGCGGCTTCACGCAACCCGAATCCGAATGCGGCGGCGGCGGTGACGGGGGGACCGACGGCTGCCCGCTCGGGGTGACGGCCTGCCCCGACGGCGTCGGCGACTGCAATGCGGCGAACAACGAGCAGTGCGTGAGTGGCTGCTGCTACCCCGAGTGCCCGCAGGGGGTCGATCCGTGCGACATCTCGTCGGATTGTCCGACGGGCTGGCTGTGCATCACCGGCTGCTGCATCGTGTCGCCGGTGTGAGGACGGACATGACAACCGTGCTGCTCGCCATCGCGCTCGCGACCACGCTCGCGGCCATCGTCCTGCACGTGGCGGTCGTGGTGCACGCTTTTCAGCGCTCGGTCCCATGGGGCGTCCTCGCGCTCCTCGTTCCGTTCGCGAGCGTGGTGTACGCGTTCACGCGCTTCGAGGTGCGCCGCAGGTCCCTTTGGGCGGGCCTCCTGCTCGGGTTCTTTCTCGCCGCAGGCGCCTGCTGGCTCGCGGCCTCCATGCTCACGGCCGAGGCCTACTTCGGCACAAAGACCAAGGCGGCCGGGATGAACGAGTTCGACAAGCAGGTGCAGTCCCTCGACAACATCCAGGATCTGCAGCTTCCCGCGAGGCCGGACGGGAAGAAGTGACCCCCGGTTTCGTGCTAGACTGCGTCGTTCGAGGCGGCTCGAGGAGGAGCGTGCGTAACAGGTGAAAGTCCTTGTCGTGGATGACTCGCGGGCCATGCGGGCCTATGTGCGCGGGGTGCTCAAGGACGCGGGCCCCTGGACCGTGGTCGAGGCCTCGTCGGGCTTCGAGGCGCTGCGGCTCCTGCCGCGGGAGGCGTTCGATCTGGTGATCACGGACATCAACATGCCCGACATCAACGGGCTCGAGCTCGTGCGGTTCATCAGGCGCTCCGAGCGCCAGGGCCGCGTCCCTCTGCTCATCGTCTCGACCCTGTCGTCCGAGCGCGACCGGGCGCGGGTGCTCGAGCTGGGCGCGGACGCGTTCCTCGCCAAGCCGTTCGAGCCCGAGGATCTGAGGGGGGCCGTGGCGGGCCTCGTCCCGTCCGTCTCGGCGAAGGACGCACGGGGAGACGAATGAGCAAGCGCGGCAAGCAGGCAGGCGGCAAGGTCGTCGAGGAGTTCCTGTCCGAGGCGCAGGAGATCGTGGAGGGCCTCGGGCGCAACATGCTGGCCATCGACAAGTCGTCCTCGGACGACCCGGATCCGGAGCTCGTCAACGAGCTCTTCCGCGGCGTGCACACGCTCAAGGGGCTCTCCGGCATGTTCGGCGTGGAGCCGCTTTCGCGCCTCGCCCACCACGAGGAGAACATGCTCGACGACCTGCGGCTCGGACGCAGGCGCGCCGGGCCGGAGGTGCTCGACCTGCTCTTTATGAGCGTGGAGGTGATGACCGGGATCCTGGCCGCGGTGCGCGACGGGGACGATCCGCAGGACCCGCTGCTCGCCGAGGTCGAGCGGCTCGTGCGCGCCTTCGAGGGAGGCGGCGAGGCGGCGGCGGACGCGGGCGAAGGCGCGAAGCGGGCGGGATGCCAGCCTGCGGACATCTTCGGCCCGGAGGTGCTCGAGGTGCTCACCGAGTACGAGGAGCACCGCCTGCGGACCAACCTCAAGAACGGCCTGCCGCTCTACCGGGTGCGCGCGCGCTTCGATCTGGCCGCCATCGACACCGAGCTCGACGCGGTCAAGAACAGGCTCAAGCCCGTGGCCGAGATCATCACCTATCTGCCGTCGACCGCCGGCACGGACATGGACAAGCTCGAGCTCGACATCATCGTCGCGCTCGAGGCCGCCGCCGACGACCTCGCTGCGGCGCTCGAGGGCGTGGACGCGTCGGTCGAATGGATCCGGACCGAGGGCAAGGAGAGCGCGGCGGGGCCGTCCGTCGTGCCGTCCGCGGCCACAAAAAGCGAGGAGGGACCTTCCCGCGCCGATGTCTCCGTCGCCCCGCAGGCGGCGCTTGTCCGCGCCGGGGCCGGCGACGGCGGGCGCGCCTTGAGCCTGCGCTCGGTCAGCCAGACCGTGCGCGTCGACATCCGCAAGCTCGACCGCCTGATGAACGTGGTGGGCGAGCTCGCCATCGTGCGCGGCGCCATCGCCCGCATGAGCGAGGAGCTCAAGGTGGCCCTCGGCAGGCGCGAGCTGGCCATCGAGCTGCACCGCATCAACCGCGGCTTCGACCGCCGGCTGTCGGAGCTGCGCGAGGGCATCCTCGAGGTGCGCATGGTGCCCCTGAGCCAGATGTTCGACCGGCTCGCCCGCCTGACGCGCAAGATCTCGCGCGACCTCGGCAAGGAGATCTCCCTCATCGTGAGCGGAGCCGAGACCGAGGTCGACAAGCTCATCATCGAGGAGCTGTCCGATCCGCTCATGCACGTCATCCGCAACGCCATCGACCACGGCATCGAGGACGTCGAGCACCGCCGCGCGGCCGGCAAGCCCGACACGGGCACCGTGGCGCTCACCGCGTTCCAAAAGGGGAACCACGCGGTGATCGAGGTCGAGGACGACGGGGCCGGGATCGACGGCCAGCGCCTGCTCGAGGCGGCCATGCGCCGGGGCGTCGTGGACGCTGAGCAGGCCGCGGTCATGTCCGAACGCGACATCCTGAACCTCGTCTTCCTGCCGGGCGTCTCGACCGTCGCGCTCGCCACCGAGATGTCGGGCCGCGGCGTGGGCATGGACGTCGTCAAGACCAACATCGGCGCGCTCGGCGGGGTGGTCGAGGTGCAGTCAGAGGTTGGCATCGGCACCAAGCTGACCATCACCCTGCCCGTGACGCTCGCCATCATCCCGGCGCTGCTCGTCACCGTGGCGGAGCGCATCTACGCCATCCCGCTCAACACGGTGACCGAGGCGCTGCTCGTGAGCCCCGCGGACGCGCGCCCCATCATGGGCGTGGAGACCATGACCCTGCGGGGCAGGACGCTCCCGCTTCTGCGGCTCGACCGCTTCTTCGGCGCGCCGCGGGAGGGGGCCTTGCCCCAGGGTTCGTGCGTGGTCGTGGCGTCGCTCGGGCAGCGGCGCCTGGGTCTGGTGGTGGACGGGCTCGTGGAGCAGCAGGATGTGGTGATCAAGAGCATGGGGCCGAGCCTCTCGTCGGCCACGTGCTTCTCCGGGGCCACGGACATCGGCGACCAGCGGCTGGCCCTCGTGCTCGACACATCAAAGGTGATCGAGGAGTTCTTCAGCGCCGAGGGCGGGGCCGCGCCGCGCGCCGCCGGGGCGGAGTAGGCATGTCGGACAAGCTCGCAGCGCCTCCTTCCATCGGCCCGCTCACGCGGGAGACCTTGCCGCCGCCCCAGGGCAGGCAGGCGGACGATCGGCAGGGCTTCTTGTGCTTCACCATCGGCGACGAGGAGTACGGCGTGGACCTGAACATGGTGCGGCAGATCGTGAAGCCGCCGCCGGTCGCCTGGGTGCCGCGCACGCCGTCCCACATCCTGGGCGTCATCTCGATCCGCGGCGCGGTCGTGACCCTGCTCGATCTGGGCCTCATCCTGGGGCATGGCCCCTGCGCGTGGCCCAGGACCGCACGCGTGCTCATCGTGGACATGTGGGAGGAGCAGGTGGGGGTGCTCGTCGACGCGGTGACGCAGGTGCGCAGGCTCGATCCTTCGGCGCTCGAGGCCGGGGCGGCCCTCAGCGGCTGCGCGCGCTCCGAGAACGTGCGCTACGTGGCGCGGCCCGGCGGCGGCGCGCTTTTCACCATCGTCGACCTGGACGCGATCCTCGGGGAGAGGCTGAAATGAGGTTCGATGTCGCAGGGAGCCAAGGATCCGGGACCGAGCGCAAGCTGATCGGGTTCTTCGTTGGCGCGGTCCATTACGGCGTGGACATCATGTCCGTGCGGGAGATCCTCAGGCCCACGACCCTCGTGCCGGTCCACTCGGCTCCGCCCTATGTGGCGGGCGTGGCGGATCACCGCGAGAGCGTGGTGCCCGTCATCGACATGCGGCTGCGCCTCGGCCTCGAGCCCTCGCCCGACACGGCGCGCACGAAATGGATCCTTGTGCGGACCTCGGGGAAGGACGTGGGCCTGATCGTGGACTGCGTCACGAACGTGATCCCCGTCTCGGACGCCGACCGGCGCGAGCGGCACGCCGTCCTTTCGTCGGAGCTCGCGTCGTGGGTGTGCGGGGTGTTCGGGATCGAAGGCGGGCTGCTCTTCGAGATCGATGTCGACTTGGTGGTCGGGTTGGGCGCGTAGGGCGGGAGCGCGATCTTCGGGCCGGGAGGAGCTTTGGACGACAGGGAACAGGATCTCTCGAGGCGTCTTTCGGACGAGAGCCCCGAGGTGCGAAGGCGCGCGGTCGCGACCCTCGCCGAAGCACCGGACGACGCGACGGTCGATCTCCTCGTCACGGCGCTGGGCGACACCGACTGGCGCGTCCGCAAGGAGGCCGTGCGCGTCGCGGCCGGCCTCGCGCGCTTCCCGGGCGCGGTCACTCGGCTCGTGGCGGCGGTGGAGCAGGACGACAACGTGGGCCTGCGCAACGCGGCGGCCGAGGCCCTCGGCGCGTACGGCTCTCGCGCCGTCGACGCCATCCTCGGAAGGCTCCCGGCCATGGGCGCGGCGAGCCGCAAGATCGCGGTGGAGGTCGTGGGCGCGTCCGCCGATCCGCGCGCACAGGCCCTGCTCGTCGAGCACCTGCGCGACCCGGACGCCAACGTGCGGGCGTGCGCGGCCGAATGGCTCGGTGAGCGCGGCGGCGTCGAGGGAACGCGGGCCCTGTGCGAGGCCCTCTCGTCGCGAGACAGCCTGCTCGTCATCGCGGCGCTGCAGTCGCTGAACCGGCAGGGCGCCCGCATCGAGTGGGAGACCCTCGCCACGCTCGCCGGGCGGCGCATCTACGGCGCCGACCTCCTCACCGCCATGGGACGCTCGGGCGCCCCGGAGGCCGTGCCGTTCGTCGCAAGTGCGCTCCTCGAGGAGCCCGTGGCCGCGACCGCGCTCGTCATGCTGCACGGAGCGTCTTTGGGGGTCGCGGCGGCGGTGGAGCGTGCGCTCGCCGAAATGGACGACGGCCGGTTGGACGCGCTCGCGAAGTGGATGCTCGAGTGCGAGCCTGCCCTGCAGCAGTCCGCGGCCGCGTGCCTCCTCCTCGCCCGCCGCGAGCGTTGCATCCCCACGCTTGTCGACGCGGCCCAGAACGAGATGCTGCATCCGGTCATCCTGGAGGGCTTCAGGCGCTGGGGCGAGGAGGCGGCCTTCGCCCTCGAGGTCCTCCTGTCCTCGCGCACCGGGCGCGATCTCGCGTCGGTGATCGGCATCCTGGCGCAGGTCGTCGACGAGGAGGCCGGCCGGACGCGCACGGCTCTCTTCGCGGCGTACCTGGGCTCGGCCGACACCCAGGTCGCGACGGCCGCGGCCGGTGCCCTGGCCCGTTTCGGCGACGTGCGCGTCGTGCCGCGCCTGCTCGAGCTCACCGGCTCGCGGGACCTGCGGGCGAGGCGCGCGGCCGGGCACGCCCTCACCGAGATCGGCCGCAGGTTCCCGCAGGAGGTGCGCGAGCGCGTCCGCAAAGCGGAGATCGACGGCGAGCGCGGGGTCGAGCTGTGCGCCGTGCTCGAGGTCGTCGGGCGCCCCGAGGATGCCGGCGTGCTCGGCGCGGCTTTGGGATCGCCCGTGCCCGAGCTTCGGCGCGCGGTGCTCGGCGCGCTCGCGGCCGTGGCGGGCGCGGCTGCCGTGGACACCATCTCGTTCGCCATGACGGACGAGGATCTCGGGGTGCGCATGGCCGCGGCCGCGGCGCTCGCCCGCATCGGGCCGGAGGCGTCCGAGACGATCGTATCCGCGTTGCGCACGTCCGAGGGGCCGCTCACCTCGGCCCTCACGCGCGCCCTCGGCGAGGTGGGTCATCCCGAGGCGGCGGGCATCCTGCGGCAGATGGCGCGAGGGTCCTCTGACGTGGCGCTTGCGGCCCTCGAGGCCATGCGCAGCCTGAACCTCGACGCGGGGCCCGTGGGCGAGGGGATCCTGTCGAGCCCGGATCCGGAGGGGGTCAAGCAGGCGCTCGCGGTGCTGGGCGCGGCCGTGGGCGTCGAACGGCTGGCCCTTCTCCTCGAGAGCCCGGACTGGGACGTGAGGCTCGCGGCGGTGGACGTCCTCGCGGCGCGCGCGGGCTCGTCCGAGGCGCGGCGGCTCCTTGAGAGGCGCCTTGGCGCGGAGGACGACGACATGGTCCGGATCGCCATCGAGCGGGCGCTCGGGGCGGGCGGGGAGCCGGAGTAGGCCGTGCGCATCGGAGATCCCGCGGCCAAGCTGTCCCTCGAGCGCTTCCGGCTCCTGCGCGACATGTTCAACCGCCACTGCGGGATCTTCTTCTCGGACGAGAGCCGCTTCCTCCTCGAGAGCCGGCTCGGGGAGCGCCTCCTGCACCTCGGGCTCGAGTCGTTCGACGACTACTACCGCCACCTGAACTACCACCCGGAGCGCGAGGCCGAGGTCGAGGAGGCCATCGACATCCTCACCACCAACGAGACGTACTTCTTCCGCGAGGACTACCAGTTGCGCACGTTCGGTCGCGACATCCTGCACGATCTGCGCGACCGCCTCGCGCCGCGCCGCAGACTGATGATCTGGTCCGCGGGGTGCTCTTCCGGCGAGGAGGCGTACACCATCGCCATGCTCGTCCTCGACTCGGGTCTCTTCGACGGATGGGACGTGCGCGTCTTCGGCAGCGACATCAACCGCAAGGTGCTGGCGCGCGCGCGGCGGGCCGTGTACGGGCCGTCATCCTTCCGCGCCACGGCCCCGGACGTGGTCGCGCGTCACTTCGGCGAGGTCGAGGACGGCTATCGCGTCAACGACGACGTGCGGGCGCTGTGCCACTTCGGGCACCTGAACCTGCTCGACGAGGAGCGGCTCGTCTTCGTCGGACGCGCCGACGTGATCTTCTGTCGCAACGTGCTCATCTACTTCGACAAGCGCGCCAAGACCCGCGCCATCTCCCTGCTCCACGATCGACTGAGCCCCGGGGGCTACCTGCTGCTCGGCCACACGGAGTCCCTGCTCAACCTGTCCACCGAGTTCGAGCTCTGTTACCTGAGCGAGGATCTGGTGTACCGCAGGCCGGAGGTCCTCCATGGCGAATGAAAAGGTGCTCAAGGTGCTCGTCATCGACGACTCGGCGTACAACCGCCGCGCGCTCGGCGAGATGCTCGACGGCATCGCGGGCGTGGAGGTCGTGGGCAAGGCCCAAGACGGCGAGGAGGGCCTGCGCCTCGCCCACACGCTGCAGCCCGACCTCATCACCCTCGATCTCGAGATGCCGCGCATGGACGGCTTCACGTTCCTGCGCATCCAGATGTCCCGCCAGCGCATCCCGGTGTTCGTGGTGAGCGCACACGCCTCTCGCGAGAACATCTTCCGCGCGCTCGAGCTCGGGGCCGTCGACTTCGTCGCCAAGCCGACCCGGCGGATCTCCCCGCAGATCATGGAGATCCGCGACGAGCTCGCGCGCAAGGTCGAGATGGCGCGCAACCTGAAGCCGAGCAGCCTCCCGCCGCCGCAGCCGTGGAGCAGGGAGTCGCTGCGGCCTTCGCCGACGGAGGGCGTCAAGACCCCGGAACGGGTGCCCATGGACTGGGCCGACGGGGAGGAGCCGGCCGCGCGCGTCGTGGTGATCGCCGCATCCACGGGCGGTCCGGCGGCCCTGTCCCGGCTCGTCGCGGCGCTGCCCCAGGACTTCGACGCCGGAGTGGTCGTGGCCCAGCACATGCCGCCCCGGTTCACCACCACCTTCGCCGAGCGCCTCGATCGACTCGGCCCGCTCACCGTGATGGAGGCGACCGGCGTCTCTTCCTTGCGCCGCGGGCTCGTGCTCGTGGCTCCGGGCGACCGCTGCGTGGAGCTCGCGCGCGGCGGGGAGGGCTTCATCGTGCGGGAGGTCGAGCCGAGCATCCACGACCGGTACGTGCCGTCCGCGGATCGCCTCTTCCGCAGCGCTGCGGCCGCTGCGGGGCGCAACGTGCTGGCGGTGGTGCTGACGGGCATGGGCGACGACGGCGCCGAGGGCGCCATGTTCGTGGCCGGGGCCGGAGGCAGGGTGGTTGTGGAGTCCGAGGAGACCGCGGTCATCGCAGGGATGCCGAGCGCGACCGTGCGCACGGGCGTCGTGGAACAGGTGGAGCCCATTCACCGGCTGGCGGGCCTCATCTCCGAGTTCGGCAGGCCGCAGCCCCCTTCGCTTGGGGACGGGCCGGCCTAAGCGTCGACGCGCACACGGAAGGCGAAGCGCCTCTGGCCGTCCCGCGGCCGGACAAAGGACGAGGACATCTCGATCGCGGTCCCGGGCGGAAGAGCGGCCGGGTCGAGCGCCTCGGCCGACAGCACGTAGATGGCCCCGCGCGGCCGGACGAGCAAGAGCGCGCGCAAGAGCCACTTCGCGGCCGGCCACACGGCCTGCGCCATGGCCCCGTCGAAGCCCCGGTCTCGCAGGGCGTCGTCGCGAGCCTCTTCGACGCGCGCCCCGAGGCCGAGCAGGGCCGCCGCGTGCCTCAAGAACGCAGCCCGCTTGGCGCGCGGCTCGCACAACGTGATCTTGAGCCCGGGCCTCAGGATCGCCGCCGGGATGCCGGGCAGGCCCCCGCCCGAACCCACGTCGAGAAGCGTCCCTTCGTCCTCGAGCAGAGGCACGAGGGTCAGCGCGTCGAACAGAGGTCCCGCCGCGAACGCCTCGACCGTGGCGGAGCCGGTCAGGTCCACGCGCCGGCTCCAGCGCACGATCTCGTTCGCGTGGCGCGAGAGCGCTTCGACGGCCTCGTCCGGAGCGAGAATGCCGAGCGCGGACAGAGACTCGAGGATGCGCGCGCGGCCCTTCGTGGCTGTGGGATCGCCCATGGTGCGAACAGACTACCACAACCCTTTTTCCTTGCCTTCCTCGTCCCGAAGGAAGTAAGTTGGCTGCCCCTGGCGGGGCCGCGCGCACGTGCGGGCGGCGACCTCCTGCGGACGTGGAGGAAGAAGATGGGTTTTGATCGGTCAGAGGATCGTGACGTGACGGAAGGGCCGTCCGATCACGGGTCCGCGTATGGGATTCGCGGGGCCGATTCGCGTGACGAGCGCGGGGACCGCGAGATGCACGGCGATGGCGGCAGCGAGGGCGGCTTCGTCGGCGACATGGATGGCGATCGCCGCAGGCGCCGCAGGGGTGGCGTGGGCGACGCCGTGGTGTGCCGCCCCCTCGAGGTGGTCGTCCGCGAGGACAGGGTGGAGCAGGCCATCCGGCAGCTCAAGAACCGCTTGGCCCGCGAAGGCGTGCTGCGAGAGTTGAAGAACCGGCGGCACTACTGCAAGCCGAGCGAGCTCAAGCGCATCAAGAGCCGCGAGGCCGCGCGTCGCCGCCGCAAGCAGGCCCGTCAGCGAAGCGCCTTCTAATCCGTTTCAAGTCAATTCTAAGGATGCAGTGCGGCTCCAGGGGATGCGGCTGCTCTGCGCAGTTGTTCCGCGACGAGCTCGTTTTGGGCCTCGGTCAGACCGTCGAGGATCTTCCCGGCCGCGGCGCGCTCGGTCTCGAGGTCGGCGATCTTCGCCTCGGTCTCGCTCAATCTCATCCCGGCGAGCCGCTGTGCCTTCAACCCCGACAGCACCAGCCTGCGCAACGTGTGCAGGCGCTGCAGGAGCACGGTCGCCGAGGGCGCGCCGAGCAGGTAGCGAACGGTGGCGCCGCGCTGCGACAGACGGTAGAGCACACGCGTCCGCGATATGAGCATCTGCTCGTTGCGCTCGAGCTCGGACCGGATCTGCGCGAGCTCCGCGGCGCTCTTGTCCTGTTCTGCCTGCAGGTCGTCGATCCGTGTCTTGGTGCGTTCGATGTCCGCGGATCTCGACTGCACCTCGCCGGCCAGCTCCGCGTCGGAGACGTAGGAGAGGTCGTCGGCGCCCGCGGTCGAGAGTGCGAGGAGCGCAAGGAGCGCAAAGAGCGGGATCTTGCGGGCGGCGCCCACGTCTAGATCTCCTTCAGGCGCCGTAGCGTGAGGTGCGCGCCGCCAAGCCCGGCCAGCAGGCTGCCTGCGATGAGGGCGAGGACAATGGTCGGGCCGAGCTTCGCGAACCCGAAGAGCCCGAGCAACGGCACGAGATCGCCGGCCAGATCCTGTACACGCCCCATGATGAGGTCGAGCGCGAGGAGCGCGAGCGCCATGGCCGCGGTTGCCTCGAGGCCGCCCTCGAGGAGGAAGGGCAGCCGCACGTACCGATCGGTGGCTCCGGAGAGCTTGAGGACCTCGATCTCACGCCTGCGGGCGAAGACCCCGGCGCGCACGGTGGCGGCCACCACGAGCACGGCCACGAGCAGCGCGAGCAGCCCGAGGCCCCAAGCCGCGAGCCGGCCCACGAGGGAGAGCGCCGACAGGCGTCCGAACCAGTCGTCGTAAACCTCCACCTCGTCCACCACGGCGAGCCGGCCGATGCGTCCTGCGAGCGCGTGCCGCACTGCCTGGTCGCGGGCGCGCCGGGAATCAAGGCGCACGTCGATCGACGCGGGGAAAGCGCTTTCGGGCAGGGTGCGCGCCATGTCGCCATAGGCGCCCATGTCCGCGGCGAAGCGATCGCGCGCCGTTTTTGGGCTCACGATCTCCGTGCCCGACACGCCATCGAGCGCGCCCAAGGCCTGTGTGAGACGCGCCGTTTCGTCCACGCTCGTGCCGTCCTTGATGTACACGGTCAGCTCGGCCGCGCCGATCCATCGCGCAAGAAGACCGTCGAGGTTCACGGCCGCGGTGAGCGTGGCGGCGAAGCTCAGGAAGGCGGCGGCCAGGGTGGCCATGGACAACGCGTGCAGCCACGGTCTTTGCCGCAGCCCGTCGATCGCGCGCTTGAGAAGATGCGTGACCTTGTGCAAGGAGAGCCTCCTTCAGACGACCTGCTGAAGGCCGACGGCCGCAGGTGCGCGGTCGTCGCCCGTGAGCCCCACCATCCTGCCGCCTTCGAGCGCCACGATGCGGTGCGGGCGCGCTGCCATGAGCATGCGGTCGTGCGTGGCGAGCACCACGGCCGCGCCGCGTCCCGTGGCCTCCTCGAGGAGGTCGAGGATGAAGTCGGCGGTGAACGCGTCGAGGCTGCCCGTGGGCTCGTCCGCCAGCAGGAGCGTCGGCTCGGAGGCGAGCGCCCGTGCGATCGCCACGCGTTGCTGCTCGCCGCCCGACAAGGTGCCGGCGATCTCGCGCGAGCGGCCGCCGAGGCCCACCCGCTCGATGACCTCGGCCACGCGCTTGCGGATCCGGGCCCGCGAGAGGCCCGCCACCTCGAGGGGCACGGCCACGTTGGCCTCGACGGACAGATCCTCGATGAGCCTGAAGTCCTGGAATACCACGCCCATCGAGCGTCGCAGCACGGAGATGGCCTTGGGCTCGAGCCGCGAGACATCGTGCCCGAGGAACGCGATCGAGCCCGTGTCCGGCTGCTCCGCACAATGCAGGAGACGGATGAGCGTGCTCTTGCCCGCGCCGGACACGCCCGACACGTACAGAAATTCGCCCGGATGAATGTCGAACGAGATATCGAACAGCGACGGGCGATCGGGCCTATAGAAACGGCTCACGCGCCGAAGCGAAACGAGAGGCACGTGCGCGGCTGCGCTGAACGGGGGCATTGCGCCGGTTTCCATGAGCAGGATTCTCGCGTGCCCTTCGCCAAATGGCAAAAAAACGGCGTTTATTGCGGGGCGACTCGCGACATCCGGCGCAACTCAGGGAAATCGCGCTTTTCTGAACACATGTACACTGAACGGAATCGCCTTTGTGAACAACCTGTGGGTGGCTTGTGAAGGCACTGTGGATGTGTACAGGTAACCACTAGATATTGATTGGCGATTTCGTCTGTGCACAAGATATTGGGGTAAAATTCTTGACAGGCCACACGAAAAAAGGCACATCTCGGTGGGCGGAAACACCTGAACAAAATGACGACGAGCCAGGCGGGACGGGCCAGGCTTTGGGGATGTGTTATTTCAAAAAGGGGTTCCTCGGGAAGTGACCAGCCGGAGTCCTGTTCGGAGGCAAGTGAAGATGAGCACCACGGAAGAGGTTTCGAGGGCGGGCGGCATAGGATCGAAGGCCGAGCGTGCGGGCGTCGCGCGCGGCGGGCTCAAGTTCTCGCGCCATTTGACGAAGGTGGGGGCGCAGCCGTACGACGAGGTGCGCTGGGAGACCCGCTCCGCCTCAATTTCGAATGATAAAGGCGAGAAGATTTTCGAGCTCGATGACGTGGAGGTGCCGTCCTTCTGGAGCCAGCTCGCGACCAACGTGGTGGTGTCCAAGTACTTCCGCAGCCAGTCGCGCACCGGCGAGCGCGAGAAGTCCGTACGGCAGATCATCGACCGCGTCGTTGGGACGATCGCGTCGTGGGGCCGCGCCTTCGGCTACTTTGCCACCGAGCGCGACGCGGCCACGTTCGAGGACGAGCTGACGGCCGTGCTGCTGCACCAGATGGCGTCGTTCAACAGCCCGGTGTGGTTCAACATGGGCATCGAGGAGCGTCCGCAGGCGTCCGCGTGCTTCATCAACTCCGTGGAGGACACCATGGAGTCGATCATGGGCCTCGCCGCCATCGAGGCCAACCTCTTCAAGGGCGGGTCGGGCTCGGGGACGAACCTGTCCAACATCCGTTCGTCCAGGGAGCGCCTGTCGGCGGGCGGGCACGCGTCGGGCCCGGTGTCGTTCATGCGCGGCTTCGACGCCTTCGCGGGCGTCATCAAGAGCGGCGGCAAGACGCGGCGCGCGGCCAAGATGGTCATCCTCAACGTGAACCACCCCGACATCCTGGAGTTCATTGACTGCAAGGTGAACGAGGAGAAGAAGGCGTGGGCGCTCATCGAAGCGGGCTACGACGGCGACCTGAACGGCGAGGCTTACGGTTCCGTGTTCTTCCAGAACTCCAACAACTCGGTGCGCGTCACCGACGAGTTCATGAAGGCCGTGCTCGACGACCGCGCCTACGAGACGAAGGCCGTGCTCGACGGCTCCGTCATGGAGACGCTCAAGGCGCGCGACGTGATGCGGCGCACGGCCGAGGCCACCCACGCCTGCGGCGATCCGGGCATCCAGTTCGACGACACCATCAACAAGTGGCACACCTGCAAGGCGTCGGGCCGCATCAACGCGTCGAACCCGTGCTCCGAGTACATGTTCCTCGACAACTCGGCCTGCAACCTGGCCTCGCTCAACCTCATGCGCTTCGTGAACGAGGAGGGCGAGTTCGACTGCGATCTCTTCCGCCACGTGGTGGACATCATGATCACGGCGCAGGAAATCATCATCGACGGGGCGCGCTATCCGAACGACAAGATTGAGGCCAACAGCGTGGCCTACCGCCCGTTGGGGCTGGGCTACGCGAACCTGGGCGCGCTGCTCATGAGTCGCGGGCTGCCTTACGACAGCGACGCCGGGCGCGCTTACGCGGCAGGGCTCACGGCCCTCATGACGGGCGAGAGCTACGCCCAGTCGGCGCGCATCGCCGAACGCCTCGGTCCATTCGTCAAGTATGCCGAGAACGAGGAGCCCATGCTCGAGGTCCTCGGCCAGCACGCGCGGGCCCTCGACGGCGTCGATCCGGAGCTGGCGTCGCCGGTGGTCATGCACTCGGCGCGCGAGGCGTGGAGCGAGGCCCTCACCCTGGCCGGGAAGCACGGCATTCGCAACGCCCAGGTGACGGTGCTCGCGCCGACCGGCACCATCGCGTTCATGATGGATTGCGACACGACCGGGGTCGAGCCCGACATGGCGCTCGTCAAGTTCAAGCGCCTCGTTGGCGGCGGCACGCTCAAGATCGTGAACCAGTCGGTCGGCCGGGCGTTGAAGCGCCTCGGCTACGAGCACGGCGACGTCGCGGCCGTCCTGCACCACGTGGAGGAGCACGGGACCGTGGAGGGCGCCCCCGCCCTGCGGACCGAGCACCTGCCGGTGTTCGACTGCGCGTTCCGCGGCGACGGCGGCACGCGCTCCATCTCGCCCATGGGCCACATCCGCATGATGGGCGCGCTGCAGCCGTTCATCTCCGGCGCCATCTCCAAGCCCGTCAACATGCCGCATGAGTCCACGGTAAACGACATTTTCGACGTCTACGTGAAGGCGTGGCAGCTCGGGCTCAAGGCCGTGGCCGTCTACCGGGACGGAT
>JAQTNF010000062.1 GCA_028713995.1 Deltaproteobacteria bacterium
CCTCGGTGCCGCAAGGTTCGTCGATGTAGGAGCAGGACACGCGGCCCGCGGCCGGGTCCTCCACACAGTACTGCCCTTGTTCCTCGCAGTCGGTCAGGTGGGCGACGGGGATGTTGGGTGTCAGGCACTTCCATTTTCCATTTTCGTCTCGAGCGCCTCCGCAAGCGCGCCGATGGCGTCGTCTCGCGACATGTGCGCGCGCACCTTGCCGAGCGCCTTGCTCACGTCCGCGGGCCGCATCGCGAGCAGACGCCCGACCTCGACGGCCGAGAGCCCGCTGGCGTGCACGAGCCACCACGCTGCCACGACCCGAGCCGGATTCCCGACCCGTCCGAGGCGCGGTTCCGACAGCTCGCGCACCTTCACGCCCGCCGCGTGTGCGACCTGCCCGAGGGCCCGCTTCGGCGGCGTCAGTCTCGGCGTGCGGCGCCTGGCCTTCACGTCCACGTCCGACACGACCCGTCCGCGCCCGAACGCCACCACGTCGAACCCCTCCGGCACCTCGCCCCGCTTGGCGCGCAGGTCGCGGACATACTGCTTGTAGCCACCCACGTCGGTGAAGGCAGCCAAGAGCTCCGAGGTGGTGAGCCAGTCAGGCCGCGTCGCGAGTCCGACATAGGCGCGGTGGCTGGTCCAGTGCGCCTGCTCCGGCCGCACCACGAGCCCGGCGCGCACCGGGTTGAGGTGCAGGTATGCGAGCAGGTGCATCCAGTGCTGCTCCTGGTGCACGACCCGGTTGTGGTAGCGACCGCGGAAGATCGGGCCGTCCCAGCGGTGCAGGCGGTTGACCTGCACGGTGTAGCGCGACAGCAGCCAGGACAGCGCGCGCGGCAGGTTTCCCCGGCCCGACTCGAGCATGAGGTGGAAGTGGTTGGGCATGAGCGCGTAGCCGTGGATGGCCACGCCGAAGCGCTCGGGAAGCTCACCCAGGAGGTCGAGGAACAGGCCACAGTGGGCGTCCTCTCGGAAGATCGGCTCGCGCCTCGCGCCGCGGCTCATCACGTGATGGCGGGCCCCGGGAAAGTCGATGCGTGGTGCTCTCGGCATGGGAGCAGGCTACCATCGGAAAGTGGAAAATGGAAGTGCCTGACACCCTCCGAGGGCGCGCCGCGCCAGGGTCTGGCCGCAGGGCGCGCGGACGTGCTATGACGCGGACATGAAACGCCTCGTCTTCGCCCTCGCGCTCTCGCTCGTCTGCGCGGCCTGCTCTGGACCGGCGGCCGAGTGGACCGGCAGCGTGGACGCCGTGCTTCGCTACCGCCCCTCGGATCGCAGCACCGTAGCCTACAAGGTCCGTCCGGGCTCCATGTCCGAGAAGGCCGGCATGAAGCCCGGCGACCGCGTCATGCGCGTGGACGGGGTGGACATCAGCGAGGCGCCCTACGAAGAAGTGAAGGCCGCCCTGCGCGGGCCGATCGGCACGAGCGCCCGCGTCGAGGTGCAGCGCGACAAGAAGATCATCGAGATCCTCATCGAGCGCAGGCCCCTGCACGAGGCCGAGGATAAGCCCGAAGGGGACTGAAGCGTTACCTCGTTCTCCGGGAAGCCTCGCCGCTTCGGACCTTGAACGCCAGGAAGAGGCGCACCGTCCACACGGTCATGTAGGCCAGGAATGCGACGAGCAGGACCACGATCCCCTTCGGGAGCGAGGGCGCGCGCGACAGGTTGGCCGTGAAGACCATCTGGAACACGCACACGAGGAGCGCGATGGTCGCCACGCCGCACTCCGCCATGAAGAGGGCGAGCTTCCCCTCGGTCACGGCCCGGCGCTCGGGCGCGAGCCAGTACGCCTTGTTGGGCAGGTTGATCATGGAGTCCGGCACCTTGAGGATGTGCCCCGGGACCACGGCGAAGATCACGGTCATGAGCACCAGCACCGCGAGATAGATCGCGAGCAGCGCGACCTTGGGCGCCCAGTCGTTGGGACGACCTGCGGCATCGAAGTGCGACGCCACCACCTCGGGCAGGCGCGGGTAGTAACGCGCGACCTGGGCCGCGGCCGCGATCCACAGGAGGCCGATGAGGAGCCTGCACGCGCGGATGCTCCCTCCGAGCTTCGCGACCGAGGTTTCTTCACTTCCCACGCTATTCGACATCGACGGGATTGATCCACCGCACGCCGAGCCCGCCCGGGTATCCGTACGAGTTGGCGAGGGCGATGCCCACGACCGAGATGCCGAAGGGCGCCGTCGACTCCGCGGAATGGGGCCCGTCCACGCAGGTTCCCACGCCGTTCGGCTTGTCGATATTCACGCGCGCGACCTGCCATTCCGAGCCGCCCACCTGCACGAAATCGGTGTCCGGTATCTCGCCCAGGCAGTCGACCGTGATGGAATATCCGGCCTTCCGCACCAGGACAATCTGATCGTACCTGTAGTTGAACACGTTGTCCGTGGCGAACGTGTAGCGGTTCAGATACTGCCCGGCCGGCGGCGCGAGCAGCATCATGGGGTCGCCCCACGTGTAGTCCGCTCCCTGACCGGCCCAGTAGCGGCCGGTCATCATCTGGTAGGCGAAAAACGGCGCCTCGGGCTTCTCGGGATCGGTCGGGTTGTCGAACGTGGCGCTCGCGTAGTGATCGATCGGGCTCATGAACTCGAGCACCTCGCCCTGCTCGGCGAACGTGTGCTCCGCGCCCACGCCGTCGACCTCGGGGTCGAAATGCACGGTCATGGCGTCGGCTCCCGCGATGATGCGCCACACGGGCTCGTCCTGCGTGCCCGTCTTGTTGGGCCGCGCGGCGTAGCGTCCAAGCACCGCGTCCGTTCCCCACGCCTTGAGCGGCAGGATCTGCTCCTCGACGTGGTCGCAGGCGAACCACTGCGACGTGGGCACGTTGGCGCACGGGTGCCCGCCGAACACCGCGATGGGCTTGTCCGCCTCGATGAGCGAGCCCGAGAGGTCCGCGTCCATGATCTGCGGCGAGATCTGCAGCACGTCGAAGGCGTTGACCGTGATGGCCGCGGACTTGGTCCCTGCCGTGATGGCCGGCGGCACGGTCCCCTTTTCGGCCTTGTGCACGTTGACCGCGGGCGTGATCGTGATGGTCGTGCCGTCCTGCGTGCCGATCATGGCGACCTCGCCGAAGTCGTAGCCCGTGCCGGTGTCCGAGTCCGAGTCCGTGTTTTCGCCTGTGGTGTCCACCGCCGACTCGTGCCCCCACGGCCACGTGGCCGCGAGGTATGTGTTGGCGAGCGCGGTCGTCGGCAGAAGCAGCGAGGCGTCCGTGCTCTTCGTGTCCTTGCCGTAGGCGTTCCACTGGTAGGCCAGCACCGGCACGTCGGCCGTGACGCGGAACGCCATCTTGGCCGCAAAACCGCTGCGCTCGAGGTGCGTGCGCGGCGGGTTGGGCTTCAGGCTGAACCCCGTGTCCGTGACCGGGCACTTGGTCGTATCCCTGCACGTCACGTTGAACACCACGAGCTCTCCGGGCTTAAGCGCCTTCTCGAGGCCGGGCACCGTGCGCAGCGCGCCGTTCGTTCCGCGCATGTCCTCGATCTTCACGTTGGCCGTGGTGCCCGTCTGCGGGTTCGACACGATGATCGCGTACGGCGCACCGTCCGCGTCGAGCGCGGGCAGCGGGCTATCCCAGTTGTTGAGGTCGATGGCGAAGAACTCGCACCCCACGGAGTTGTGCGCCTGCGCCGCCTGCTCGCACGTGGTGGGGATGACCGGTCCGGTGTACGTGTCGGAATCGGAATCCGAGTCGGAATCGGAGTCGCTGTCCGAGTCCGGCCCGCTGTCCATGCCTGCGTCCATGCCCGTCGTGTCGTCGTCGCCGCTGTGGGACGTGCCTTGGCAGGCCAGGGCGGCAAGGGCGCACAGGGCCGCGAGCACCATCAGGATCGTCACGCGCATGGCCTTGTCACGAAACATGGGGAAGCCTCCTATTCGAAATGGGCGCCGTCAATCAGCCGGATCGAGCATAACAGAAACCGAATCACCCGGGCGAACACTATTGGCCTTGCCTCTGCACCCGGGTCGGCGCGACACTCGCCTTCCGTCAACGAAGGAGGTCGTTCGGATGAAATGCCCCGAGTGCGGCGCGCAGGTATCGGTGGAGGGGAATGCCGCGCGCGCGAACTGCCCCTACTGCGGGGCGCAGGTCGAGAGTCCGGCGCCCGCGCCCGTGAACCCGCTCGCCGCGATCTTCGAGGACAAGAACGGGAACGGCGTCCCGGACTTCATCGAAGGCATGATGAAGCCCGGCTCCGGCATGAACGTCAAGCTCACGACATCGGCAACGGTCAATCAGCGTTACGTGGTGGGTGGCGTGGAGTACGGCTCGCTCGAGGAGATGCCGCCCGAGGCGCGCAAGGCGCTTCAGGGCGCGGCGGGCGTGCTCAAGGGCGGGTTCCCGCTCGACTTCGGCGTCATGGACGCGCAAGGCCCGTCCTCGGCCGCGTCGCAGACGGGCTCCACCTTCTCGAAGTCGGTGACGGTCACGGCCCGGAACGCTCCGACGCCGACCGCGCAGAAGAAATCCAAGGGTGCGTGGACGGCGTTCCTCGTGATCGCGCTCATCGCCGCCGGGCTCTTCGCGGCGTGGCTCGCGTCCCGCGGGTGAGTCTTTATTTCCCGCCGATGTCCGGGATCTCGATCGGCACGAACGACCCCAGCCTGTGGAAGTCGGGCCGTTCGCCAAGGACAGGCGCATGGGCCAGATGGCGGCGCGAGTCACCCTCGCCGTGCACGGCATAGGCGTTCACGCGATAGGGCGGCGGCGGGAGCAGGCTCCGATCGAGCCGGGCGATCCCGGCCCAGCGCGGCCCCGCGATGCGCGCGTCAAAGCGCAGCGGCAGAACCGTGGCGATCGGACGGCGCACGCCGTGCAGCCGGAGCACGAGGTGGTGGCCGTGCGGCGACAGCTCGATCTCGGTGTAGCGCGGTTCGCCGTCCAAGGACGCGCCCAGCACGAACAGCTCCACGACCTCGAGCTCCCACAGGCCCGGGGTGGGGCCGGGCGCGCCGGACGGAGGCGGATCCCCGTGGAAAGCCGCGTCCACCTCGACGACCAGATCGCCGTCGTCGAAGCCGAGCGCGATCGACGCGGTCTCGTTACGCGCCGCGTGCTCCCCGTCCCACGTCGTCGCGATGGCAAGGTGCAGCATCTCGTCGCTCATGAGCGCCGGATCTTCTTCGCCGCGAACGAGCAGATCGGGCAGCTCGCGAAGTCGTGGCCCCTCGCCGGACAGTGCTCGCGGCCGAAGTGGATGAGCTGCAGGTGAAGTTTCAGCCAGGAACGTTCGGGGTAGAGCCGCTTCAGATCGCGCTCGGTCTCTGTCACGGAGCGGCCCGACGACAGGCCCCAGCGCGCCGCGAGCCTGTGGATGTGCGTGTCCACGGGGAACGCGGGCTTGTCGAAGGCCTGCGACATGACGACGCTCGCGGTCTTGTGGCCCACCCCGGGCAAGGCCTCGAGCTCCTCGAACGTGTCCGGCACGCGGCCGCCGTGCGCCTTCGCGATGACGCGCGACAGCCCGGCGATGGCCTTCCCCTTTGCCGTCGCGAGGCCGCACGGCCGGATGATGCGGCGGATCTCCGCCACCGGCACGCGCGCCATGGCCTCGGGCGTGCGCGCCCTCGCGAACAGCACGGGTGCCACCTGGTTCACGCGCTCATCCGTGCACTGCGCCGAGAGCACCGTGGCCACGAGCAACGTGTAGGCGTCCTTGTGGTCGAGGGGGATCCCCGGGCTCGGGTACAGTGAGTCGAGCACGGCCTCGATGCGTTTCGCTTTCTCCGCCTTGGTCATGCCGCGATGATATATGATCCGTCCCATGAAAAAGGAAATCGTTGCCGATGTGAAGCTCGTCGCGCGTTGCGGGCTCTATTGCGGCGCGTGCGGCGCGTACTTGAACGGCCGGTGCCCGGGCTGTGCGGGCAACGACAAGGCGTCGTGGTGCAAGGTGCGCTCGTGCTGCGCCAAGAGGAGCTACGCGTCCTGCGCCGATTGCACGGAGTTTGCGGATCCGCGCGACTGCGCCAGGTTCCACAACGTCATGTCCAGGATCATCGGCTTCGTCCTGCGCTCGGATCGCAGGGCGTGCGTGCTCCAGATCCGCGAGAAGGGCCTCGATGGCCACGCGCGGATCATGGCCGAGTCGCGGCGCCAGAGCATCCGGCGTTAGGGCGCTCTACCGCCCGGCGCGATAGCGGGCCACGGCGCGCTCGTGCTCCTCGAGCGTGGCCGAGAACGTGTGATGCCCGCCCGCTCCCATCACGAAGTAGAGGTACGGCACCTTGGCCGGGTGCAGGGCGGCGCGCAACGCGTCGAGGCCCGGGTTGCAGATGGGCCCGGGCGGCAGGCCCGCGTGCTCGTAAGTGTTGTAGGGGTTGTCCGGGTCGTCGAGCTGCGCGCGGGTGAGCGTTCCCAAGAACCTGGCGCAGGCCGCGGACACGGGCGCGAACGACGCCTCGCAACCGTAGGCCACGGTGGGGTCGGCTTGCAGGAGGTGCGACGGGAAGTCGGGGCGCGTGAGGCGGTTTTCGAACACGCCGGCGATCACCGGCATCTCCGAGGCGTCCGCGGCCTCGGCCTGCACGATGGAGGCCAGCGTGACGACCGCGAGGAGATCCTTGGGTGGCCGCCCGTTGAACAGGCCCGCGATCACCCGCTTTACGAAGCCTTCGTGCATCATGGCGAGCGCGTCTTTCGGCCCCCGGGACGGATCGATGAAGTAGGTGTCCGGGAACAGGAAGCCCTCGGCCGAAGGTCCGGGAATGCCGAGCGAGCCGAGCAGCGTACGGTCGCGCAGGGCGTCCCGCACGTCCTTGGCGTGAAAGAGCCCGGCCTCCTCGAACGCCCCGGCCACGCGGCTCAAGCTGAACCCCTCAGGGATGGTGACGCGCACGAGCCCGCCGCCCCGGGCCGTGAGGATGCCCACGATCTCCTCGGGCGTGGCCGTGTCCGGCACGAGGAACCGCCCGGAGCGTACGCGCGGCATGCGGCCGTCGAGCTTGAGCCACAGGGCGAAGAGCCGCGGGCTTGAGGTCGCCCCGGCGCGCGTGAGGATTCCGGCGAGGGCACGCGGGCCTGTTCCGGGCGGGACGTCGACGGTGCGCCTCACGCCCGTTCCGTCGTGAGACATACGCGGGAACGCGACGAGCAGAAACACCGCGGCTGCGATCGCGACGAGGCCAAGAAGGGTCAAGACCCGCCACATGACACTTAAGCATCCTCGCATCGAGCGATCCACGTGCAAAACGGCTCCTCACGCGTCTTCAACCGGCGCAGCACGTGCGCAACCTGCCCCGCGGACATCGACAGCGCCCGCCCGATCTCCTCGTGCGTCAGCGTCGTCCGCCGCTTGAGCGCCCATACCGCGAAGCGCCGTGCCGGGTTCGCGCGCGGCCCCATCGGTGCCCGCCTCAACTCCGCTGGGCTCGCACCGGTCACCTCGGCCACGAGCGCGAGAGCACGCTGGGGATCGACGAACCTCGTCTCCACCTTGCCCTTGTGTGCTCTCCTTGCCTTCGGCGACTCGTCCACGCCCCTCATCCATCCGCTTTCGAGCGACATGCCTTCTGGCCAGGGGCGCTTGCCACGGTGCAGCTCCAGGACCTGTTCGTGAAGCTTCGCCGCGCCGCCGTACGCGTCGAGAAAGAACCGCACGCTCAGCCAGTCCGGCGCCGGTTCTCTGCCGACGTACGCCCGGTGGCTCGTCCAGCAGTCCGCGTGCAGCCGGGTCGCAAGATTGGCCCGCAGCGGGTTCAGGTGGATGTACGCGAGGATGTACGGAAGGCGCGTCTCGTCATTCACGAGCTGGCTGTGGAACCGACCGCGGAACACCGGCCCGTCCCAGCGGTTCACGAGGTTGACGCGCTGCGTGTACGTGGCGTTGAGCTTCCGCATGGCGCCAGACAGGTTCCCGTGCCGCGAGCGCACGAGCAGGTGGTAGTGGTTGGGCATGAGCGAGTAGGCGTGCACCTCCAGCTCGAACTCCGCGACGACCTTCTCGAGGCATTCGAGGAACAGGAAACAGTGGGCGTCTTCCTTGAAGATCGGGGCGCGCCTGGCGCCGCGGTGCATGACGTGGTGCCAGGCCCCCCCGAAGTCGATGCGTGGTTTTCTCGGCATGCGGTCTGAGTACCCGCTCGATGTCTATGTGTCAACTGGCGGGTCTTGACCCCAAACCGAGCTCCATCTTCTCGCAGTAGAGCTCGATCGTCACGGTCGCGATCCCGTCGGCATCCTTCGCCGAATTGCGGGTGACCGCGAAGATGCCCAGGTTGAAGAGATTGACGCGCCCCAGCTCCTTTTTCCCGGTGGGATCGAGGAAGACCAGGCTGCCGTTCTTCTCCCTGGTGTCGTCGTTGTTTCCCTTCACCACGAAGTCGTCGTGCCAGGCCAGCCAGGTCTTGGCCGAGGCCTCGGATATGGTGATGCTGAGGTTCGGGAACTCGACCCTGGTCGGCGTCTTCTGGACGTCGCGCGCATCGCCGATCGCGTCGGAGACGACCTTCGTCTTCACCGTGAACGATTCGATCCTGCTCACCTTGCCGCAGTCCAGCCCGTCGATGGAAAGGGAGAAATTCGCCGGCAACCACACCTTCTGCTCGCCCTTCCCGATGCCGCCGATCTTCAGGCCCGCGGTGGGCGTGACCGAGCGCGTGAACTGCGGGCCGAGCTTCACGGTCAGGTAGGCGGGATCCTTGGACGCGGCATCGCACGCCGGGATGGTGGTCTCGGCGACGTACGCCTGCGCGTACTTCTGCGCCGAGACGGGCTGCATCGAGTTGTCGAGCACCACGATCTCCACGTCCTTGCGCGTCGGGTTCGATTTCCACGACGACATGACCCAATCGTTGAAAGCCCTGCTCATGCCGAACCCGAACTCGACGGAAACGTCCTCGTACCTCGGTATGCCGATGTGCTTCTTCACGGCGACGCCCTTCGTCGACTGCTCGTGGATCACGTCCGCCGAGATCCTCCCGCCCTCGACGCGCCTGACGAGACCCGCGCCCACGCCGTCCACGGACAGGAAGGTGGAGGCGGCGGAATACGACCTGTCGGCCGGGCCGAGCGCCAGGGCCACGGACGAGGCCATGACCGCGATGCCGGCGAGGAGCACAATGTTGCGATGTGGGTGTTTCATGACGTGTTTCCTCCTTGGGTGGAATGTCTTAGCACGTATCGGCTTGGACGCCCGCGGGCGGCGACAAATGCACCGCGCGATCTCTTTCCCGGACGGAATCGGGACGCCCCCTAATGTTGGGCCTGGCGGCCGTCGAGATACGCTTGCAGGATGAGGGCGGCCGCGATCTTGTCGACCACGCCGCGACGGCGCTCGCGGCGCACACCGGCCGACACGAGCATGCGTTCGGCTTGCGCGGTGGTGAAACGCTCGTCCACGTAGACCACCTCCACGCGAAGACCGGACGCGAGCCTGTCGCCCAGGTCCTTTGCCTTTCGCGCGCTCGCCCCGCGGCCTCCGCCGCTCATCGAGAGAGGCATGCCGATGACGATCGTGGCCACCTCGTGCTCGGTGCACAGCTCGCGGATGCGCCCGATCGCGGTCGCGAACGACCTTCCGGCCTCGATCACCTCGAGGGGCTGCGCGGCCACGCCGAGCTCGTCGGACAGGGCCGCCCCCACCCTTTTCTCGCCCACGTCGAGGCCGAGGAGGCGCATGGGCCCTTCAAACGCCCGCGCGCTCGATGAGCTTCACCGAGAGGAGCCGGTAGAGGATCTTGCAGGCGGTGAAGGAGGCCATGCTCGAGGCGTCGACGATGTCGCGGACCGTGTGCGCCCCGTTTACGAGGTCGAGGATCGTCGACTCCTCGTAGGAGAGGTCGCGGGCGTCGAAAAGGGCGGCCTGGCCGCTCGAGCGCTCGAACGCCGCGCCGAAGTCCGGGATCTCCCGCTCGATGACGCGCCACTCGTCCACCTGCCGCAGGCCCTCCATGACCAGGTTCGACACCTCGAGCCGGCAGCCTGCCTGGCCCGCGCCCGGGATCTCGAGGCCCGGCCGGAAGCGGAAGCGGCCCTCGCGCCAGCGCAGGACCTCGTAAAGGATCTCGCTCGTCTGGCGGGTGAGCACCCGCGCCAGATCGTCCTCGGTGATGTAGCCCAGCTTGACGAGCTGATCGCCGAGCAGTCGCGTGCCGGTGCGGTTGCGCAGGAGCAGCTCGAGGTCCTGGCGCGACACCATGTCCTCCTCGACCAGGTAGCGCCCGAGCAGGAACTCGGGCCGCACGCCGCGCGCCACGGCGATCTCCACTTTGCCGCCGCGAAGCTGCACCGAGACCTGGGCCCCGGCCGACGAGACCTCCATGGCGCCGGTCTGCCTCTGGAGCGACAGGAGCTGCATGGCCTCGGCCACGGGCACGGCCGAGAGGTCGCCGAGGAGCGCGGGTCCGCCCGCGTTGGCCGAAAGGTCCGCGAGCGCGTCGATGAGCTCGAGCGTCCTGTCGTCGTCGAGCCGCGCGGCGATCGCGGCCGCGATCCTGTCCATGGTGTGCCCCGTGTCGGGAAGAGCCTCGGAGACGATGCGGGCCATGCTCATGGCCGCGGCGTTACGGGCCTCCGTGAGGTGATCCGCGGACGGCGCGGGCAAATCGGCCGGGGCCGGAATGGCGAGGATCGGCCGCGGGCCTAAACGACCTGGGTCCTTGACCACATGGTCCACCACGGCCAGCAT
Organism: Deltaproteobacteria bacterium; assembly: GCA_028713995.1. Lineage (GTDB taxonomy): Bacteria > Myxococcota_A > Polyangia > JAAYKL01 > JAAYKL01 > JAQTNF01. The sequence goes on from JAQTNF010000062.1 coordinate 10,644, forward strand.
GGCGTCGTCGTCGAACGGCTTGGAGATGGCGTCGCGCACGCCGAAGCGCGTGATGAAGCGCTCGCCGACCTTGTCGGTCTTGGCCGACAGGAGCACCACGTCCGTGTCCCTGTAGTTGGCGATGGCGCGGATGGCGGCGCAGAACTGGAACCCGTTCATGCGCGGCATGACGAAGTCGAGCAGCACGAGCTCCGGGTTGTGCTCGTGGACGCGCGCGAGCCCCTCCTGGCCGTCCGCGGCCTCGAAGACCGTGTGACCGGCGCTCTCAAGCAGCGCGCGCACCTTGCGGCGCATGACCGCGTCATCGTCGACGATCAGGATCCGGGCCAAGTTCCCTCCTCGGGCGGGTTCATCCGCGGGGCGGATACTATCCACAAGCCCGCCCGCGAGACAAGGGAGAGGGAACGCGCCGCGGCCGATCACCCGTGCCACTCGTCGCGCCACACGGTCGCTCCGTCCGCGGGCACGCGGCGGCGGTGTCCGCGCCCGGGCTCGCGCTGCCAGCCTTCACGACGCAGGACCGCGTACTTGTAGTGCACGCCGCTTCCGGCCGAGGCGTCGACGGCCACGGTCGTCCCCCACGTCTCCTCGTCGATCCACTCCATAGCCACGGCGCGCGCGAGATCCCACGAGCCCAGCTCTGGCGCGTCGCCGCAGATCGCCACGCGCTCGCCGAACGCGGTGCGCACGCCATGGATCTGGAGGTCGACGACGACCTTCCCGGTCGGCAGCGCCTTCGTCTGCTCATAGACCGCGATCGAGCGCGGCGCCAGCGACACGCGGGCGCAACCGTTCGAGACGTCGAGCGGTGCCCCGCCGAGCACGTCCGCGTACCGGCCGTCGTCGAGCTCCAGGTTCGCGACGTCGAGATCGCGGGGCGCGTCGGCGCGGTTCAGCGCCACGGCCACGCTCGAGCCCAGGTAGGGGCGCGTGAAGACCCACGCGTCCGGATCGATCCACTTGGTGCGCATGCCGGCCTTCTGCACCGCGGGCGACCTTCGCCTGAGCGCGGCCAGGGTCGCCACCTCGCGCATGAGCGCCGTCTCCTCGAACGAGGCCATCATGGGGCGGTTGAACGGGTCGTTCCCGCCGTTCGTGTCGCAGTGCAGGAGCTGCTCGTTGCCGTAGTAGAGGCACGGCACCCCGCGCGCCACCATGGTGACGAGGAGCGCCAAGCGGAAGCGCTCGGGGTCGTTCGAGATGGAGAGGAAGCGCGGCAGATCGTGGTTGTCCACGAAGGTCACGAGATCGGTCGCGTCGCGAAAGAGGTGGTCGCGGCCGATCACGGCGGCCACCTCGCCGAAGCCCGCGGGCGAGCGGCAGGCAAGCGCCGAGACGACCGCGTTGCGCCACGAGAAGTCGAGGATCGACATGCCCGAGCGGTTGGCGAAGTCGATCGACGCCGGGTCCCAGCAGCCGCCTTGGAACCACTCGCCGAACATGAACGTGTGCGGCTTGTGCACGTCCATGTCGCCCGTGAACTCCTGCCAGAACCAGATCGGCATGTGCTTGACCGTGTCGACGCGGAACGCGTCCACGCCCTTGTCGAGCCACAGCTTCATGGCGCCCTTGATGTAGCTGCGGAACGCGTACGACTCCTCGTTGAAGTCCGCGAGCCCGCACAGCTCGTGCGACTGGACCTCGGCGAGATCGCCCCAGTTCCGCACGCCGCCCTGGTGGTGGTACCACTGGCCCGCATCGCTGTCGTAGCGGCACACGGGCACGCCGTCGTCGAAGAGCTCGCTGCGCGCGCCCGCGACGTGCGGGCTCGAGTGGTTGCAGACGATGTCGAGCACGAGCCGCATGCCGCGGCGGTGCATCTCGGCCACGAGGCGATCGAAGACCGTGTCGTCGCGCGCGAACACGCGCACCTCCTCGGGCCGATCCACGAGGTGCTCGTCGAGGCGCTTGAAGTCCCGGGTCCAGTAGCCGTGGTAGGGCGCCATCTTGACGCCGCCCACCTCGATCGGCTCGTCGATCTGGTCGAACACGGGCGTGAGCCAGATCGCGTTCGCGCCGAGCTTCTGCACGTAGTCGAGCCGCTTGAGCACGCCCGCGAGGTCCCCGCCCCAGTATTTCCGGAAGTCGGTGCGCGTCGGATCGAAGTCCGCCTCGTCCTTGCCGTGGTCGTTCGCCGGGTTTCCGTCGCAGAAGCGGTCCAAGACGATGAAGTAGATGGTGTCTCCCCTGAAGTCTCTCATGGCCGGAGTATAGGGCAGGAGGGGTTGGGAAGCGATATAGGTAGGACGTCGGACGGGTCGGACCTGTCGGACAGGTCGGAGCGCTCGCGGCGCTTGACGACGAGGTCGGGGAACCTCGGCTTGTAGGCGTTTCCGTACTCGGTCCACGCCACGAGCTGCATGGAGCGCTTGGGACACAGATTGACGCACCCGAAGCACAAGGTGCACGTGCCCTTGGCGCGCGGGAACCCGTCGCGGATGGTCAGCCGGCCCACGGGGCAGTAACGCACGCAGATGCCGCACGCGTCGCAGCGACGGCGCCACGCGCGGTTGCGGTACGGGTAGGTGTTGACGAGCTTGTTGTCCACGAGGAACCCGATCAGGAACAGGGGAAGCGCCCACACGAGGTGGGGCTGGCCGCTCGGCAGCCCGCGGGCGAAGCGCGAGCCAAAGTCCTCGGTCGCGCGCAGATCGTATCCGATCGGGAAGAGCCGATCGAGGAAGCGCCACAGCGCGCGAGGTCCCAGGCGGAACGTGACCACGTTGATCGGGTAGATCGACCACGCGCGGCCCACGGGGCGCCAGCCGCGCAGGATGAGCAGGAGCCACGCCGCGAGGCTCGTGTTCTCCGGTCCGCCGGCGCAGGTGTACAGGATGAACGCGGGCCGGCCGCGGCCGCGCGGCATGCGCCACAGCATCCACGCCACCATGGTCCACGGCGGCTTCCAGCCCACCACCGGGAACGCCAGCGCGAGCGCGTCGCCGTCGAGGGGCTCGTCGAAGTCCGGGTAGTAGTGGAAGCGGTGCAGCCGCACGTCGGCGCCCGCGCGCTTCATGCCCTCGCCGAACGCCCGCGCGCAGTGCGCGGTGTTGCCCGAGTACGAGCACACCACCAGGTCCACGATCTTCGGGGGTCCCCACGGCGCGCGAGAGCCGTCGCGCGAGACGAGCGCGAGCTGCACCGCCGCCGCGGCCAAAGTCGCCCACCCGTACCATCCCGGATCGAAGACCTGCGCGCCCGAGGCCGCGACGAGCCACGCGGCCGCGAGGGGCAGGAGCAGAGCCGACGCGACCCGCGAGCGCGTCTCGAACGCGGCCACCGCGAGGACCATGGCCGCGAGCGGGAGCTCCGAGATGGCCTGGTGCGGGTACGAGGCGCCGCCCAAGAGGAGCCAGGCCACGACCGGGACGCCGCCCTCGAACAGGATGGGGGCCGAGCGCGCGGCGAGCGCCGCGAGGAGCATGCCGCCACAGGCCCACACGACGAAGGAGGCCGTCGAGACCGGCCAGACGCGCACGCCCAGGGCGAGGCCCGCTGCGTACGCGCACGACGCGGCGAGGAAGAGCCAGGCCCGCATCCGTCAGTCGTCCTTGCCCAGGCAGGCGAGCCCGTTCGATGCGCCGAGCACGTCCGCGCCAGCGTCCACGAGCGCCGAGGCAAAGGCGTGGTCGCGGATGCCGCCCGCGGCCTTGATGCCCATGCGCTCGCCCACCGCCGCGCGCAGGAGCCGCACGTCCTCGAGCGTGGCCCCGCGCGGGCCGAACCCGGTGCAGGTCTTCACGAACGCCGCGCCCCCGGCCTCGGCCGCGGTCGCGCCCCACACGGCCTCGCGCTCCGTGAGCAGGCCCGTCTCCAGGATGACCTTGACCGGCCGCCCGGCCGCCGCGTCCACGACCTCGGCCACGAGGTCGCGGCAGCGCGCGAGCTCCCCGGCCCGCAGGGAGCGCACGTCGATCACCATGTCGAGCTCGTCGGCGCCGTCCTCCACCGCGCGCCGGCCCTCGCGCGCCGCGGCGCCCGCGCAACCGCCGCAGAGCGGGAAGCCCACCACCGTGACGACCCGCTGCGCTCCGGCGCCGAGCAGATCCCGGCAGCGGCGCACGTCGCGCGGCAGGCAGCACACCCCGCGCATCCCGAAATCCCTCGCCTCGCGGCAGGCGCGCGCCACGTCGCCGTCGGACGCGCCGAGGCTCAAGACCGTGTTCTCGATGCGGCCCGCGAGCGAGCCCGAGAGCACCGGACGGCCCGATGCGCCCCGCGACACATCGAGCCTCGCCAAGGCCTCTTCGTGCCACAGCGCAACTTCCGCCGGCGGGTTCGTAATGCCTTCTTCCATCACGCCTCGGGTGGAGTGTAACATGTCCCTGGCACCCGCGGGACCCCCGGGGTCGGGGTGCCGGGAGGAGCCGCGCATGCCGGACGACAAGGACGAGATGGGATCCCTTCTCGGGAAGGGCAGCGAGTTCAAGGGCAAGCTCACCTTCCTCGGGACCGTGCGGATCGAGGGCAGGTTCGAGGGCGACGTGCTCTCCGATGACACGATGGTCGTGGCCGAAGGCGGGGAGGTGAAGGGGACGCTCGACGTGGGCGCCCTCATCGTCACCGGCGGCCTCGTGGAAGGGACGATCCGCGCCGCGCGCTCGGTGGAGATCCACCCGCCGGGACGCGTCGTGGGCGACGTGAAGACGCCCAGCCTGCTCATCGAGAAGGGCGCGGTCTTCCAGGGCACCTCGGCCATGCCCGACGAGCCGGCCGCCGGTTTACCGGCCCGCTGAAAAGGGATAGACTTCTCCCCTAATGCCGACGCTCACGACCAGGCTCCCGAACGGCGAGCTGCTCACCCACCGCATCGCCAAGAGCATCACGACCATCGGCGCGGACTCGGGGAACGACGTGGTGATCCCGGCCGCGGGTCTCGAGCCGCACCACGCCCAGATCGTGTTCGACGGCCGCGAGTTCAGCATCGCGCGCGTGGACTCGGATGTCCCGGTCGAGGTCAACGGCAAGGCCAGACGCAAGGCGCGCCTCGGCCACGAGGATCGCATCCGGGTCGGCGACGCCAACATCCTCTTCAGCATGCTGGAGAACGGGGGCGAGGCCCGGACGAGCGCCGCGGGATCGGGCGAGATCGAGGGGCTGCGCCGGCTGCACGCCTTCTCGGCCAAGATGATGGGCAAGCAGAGCATCGAGGCCCTGCTCGAGGAGCTCATGGACGCCGTGATCGACCTGACCGGCGCGGCCAAGGGCTTCCTCGTGCTGTTCGAGGGCGACCGGCCCGACATCAAGGTCGCGCGCAACGTGCACAAGGAGAATCTCGACAACGCCGTGTCCGAGCTGTCCGACAGCATCATCGCGCGCGTGGTCGAGACCGAGGAGCCGGTCATCGTCTCGGACGCCTTGAACGACGCCGCCTTCGGCCACGCGGAGTCGGTGGTGAACCTGCGGCTCAACTCGGTCATGTGCGTGCCGCTGCGCGAGCGGGGCCGGCTGATGGGCCTCATCTACGTGGGCAACGACCGGGTCAAGGACCTGTTCGACATGCGCAGCCTCGAGCTGCTCACGGTCTTCGCGTCGCAGGCCTCCCTGCTCATGCAGAACGCCATGCTCGTCGACGACCTCAAGGTGCGCGCCGTGTCGCTCTCGGCCGAGCTCGAGCGCCAGCGCTTCGGCGAGATCGTCGGCACGTCCCAGGCCATGCGCGAGGTCTTCAGGCAGGTCGAGAAGGTGGCCGGCGCCGAGGTCTCGGTCCTCATCGGCGGCGAGACCGGCACCGGGAAGGAGCTCATCGCCCGGGAGATCCACAGGCGCAGCGCGCGCGCGCGCGGGCCGTTCGTCAGCGTGAACTGCGGAGCCATCCCCGAGAGCCTCATGGAGAGCGAGTTCTTCGGCCACATGCGCGGCGCGTTCACCGGGGCGGTGGCCACGACCCCCGGCAAGTTCCAGTCGGCCGATCACGGCACGATCTTCCTCGACGAGATCGGCGAGATGCCGCTCGGCCTGCAGGTCAAGCTCCTGCGGGTGCTGCAGGAGCACACGGTCATGAAGGTGGGCGGCACGAAGCACGAGTCGCTCGACATCCGCGTGGTCGCGGCCTCGAACCGCAACCTGGAGGAGGAGGTCAAGGCGGGGCGGTTCAGGGAGGACCTCTACTACCGGCTCAACGTGGTGCACGTGGATCTGCCTGCGTTGCGCAAAAGGGACGACGACATCGTGCTCCTCGCCCGCTACCTGCTCGCCAGATACGCGGCCGAGTTCAAGAGCAAGGTCAAGGGGTTCACGCCCAACGCGGTCATCTCCATGCGCAAGCACCCGTGGCCGGGCAACGTGCGCGAGCTCGAGAACCGGCTCAAGAAGGCCGTCATCCTGTGCGACGGCGCCATGATCTCCGCCCAGGATCTCGATCTCACGGAGGACGCGCTCCCCGAGGTGCTCCCGCTCGCCGAGGCGAAGGAGCGGTTCCAGCGCGAGTACGTGCTCGAGGTGCTCGCGCGCAACAACGGCAACCGGACCAAGACCGCCAAGGATCTCGATGTGGACCCGCGCACGATCTTCCGCTACCTCGAGAAGGCCTGAGCGTCTGGGCACGCCGCGCGCCCGCGCGACCGCGCTCCTCGCCCTCTTCGCCTCGGGTGCGGGCTGCGTCGTCACCGACACCATCGAGTTCGAGCAGGGGGTGAACCACCCTCCCGAGGTGGTGAGCCTCGATCCGGTCAACGACCACGTGATCACCGTGTGCCCGGACACCCAGGACTTCTCGCTCACGGTCTGGGACGCGGACGAGGCCGACGTGACCACGTACGAGGCCAAGATCTTCCTCAGTCTGGACGCCTACGTGCCCGGGAACTGGAACGTGAAGGACGACTGCGTCGTCACCGAGCTCGCACCCTCGGGCGCGCAGGAGGACGCGACCGGCGGCGTGTCTCTCAACGTGGCGTGCCAGCTCGCGCTCGACATCTACACCATCCCCCCCGGCGCGCTCCTCTTCGTCATGATTCAGGTCTCGGACCTGGGCTACAGCCACAAGGTCGTCAAGGAGGACGCGCGGACCGCCGATGTGGTGTGGGTTCTCGAGGTCGCGCCGAGCTCCGCGTGCGGACAGTGACCATGGGACGCGGCGACGCAGCCAGGATCCTCGTCCTCGTTTCGATTCTCGAAGCCGCATGCGCGAAGCTGCCTTCCCCGCAGGAATCCTACGGCGGGCCCGTCAACTCCTGCGGCGCCGACGGGGACTGCGCCGAAGGCAGCTGTGACACGAGCATGGGCGTGTGCACGGTCGCCGGTGCGGGCGGCAGGAGCTACATCGTCAAGGTCATCCCGGATCCGGCGCAGTCGGTGCCCTCCCAGGTGTTCGAGGTGGTCCTCGACGCCGCAGGCAAGGCCGACGCGCCGCTCGTGGTGAACCGGCCGCTCACCGTGATCGGCCGCGCGCTCGCGGGAGGGTCCGAAGGCGAGGCGCTCAACGCCAGGGTCATCTTCACGGAGTCAGGGCTCGTGCTGCCCGGGCGGCCGCCGCGGATCACGGTGTACGAGGCCGAAGGGCGCAGCAGGGACTACAGGGTCGACCTCCTGCCGGGCCTCTACCGGATCACGGTCATCCCCGGCGGCACCCAGGCGAGCCGATACCCGGTCTTCTACCTCGACGACGTGGAGGTGGCGCCGACGCATCGCCGCGTCGATCTGGTGCTCCCGGCGTTCGAGGGTCTCGTCGCGGTCGAGGGCCGGGTCCGAAGGGGCGGGTGGCCGGTGGACGGGCTGACGATCGAGGCGATCGACGGGCAGACCTCGCGCGTCGTGTCCACGGCCTCCGTCACGGGGTGCGAGGGCGGCTCGCAGAATGGGCCGTGCGGCTCGTTCTCCATGCGCCTCGCCCCGGACGTGAGCGCGTTCTCGCTCCGGATCTCGCGACCCGACGAGCCCTCCTACCCGACGACCGTGGTGTCCGGGTTCGAGGTCGAGCCGGGCGCCTCCGCGGTGGATCTCACGGACGACGCCGCGCTTTCTCTCGCCGCGCTGGGCGCGCCCCTGCGCTACCGGGCGCGCGTGGAGAAGCCGGTCGAGCTCTCGAGCGGCGGCACCTCCTTCGATCCGGCGCCCTCGTGCCTGGTCGTCTTCGAGTCCGACGACGTGGCGCGCGGGAAGGTCACGCGCTCGGTCACGACCAACGAGAGCGGCGACCTCGAGACGGTGAGCGGCGTGCTGGGAATCGACCTCTACCCTGCCGAGTACCGCGTCACGGTCATCCCGCCCGAGGCGCCGAGCGGCGCGACCGCGGACTACGCCATCCTGTCCTACCCGGACCCGATCACGATCTCCGGATCGTCGCCCATCGGCGGGCAGGTGTTCTCCCTGCCGCTGCGGCCTGTCCTCGCGGGCTCGGTCACGGCCGGTGGCTCGCCCATGCCCCTCAGCACGCTCGCCGCCGAGCCGCATGGGAGCGCGGACGCGCCCATGCGCTCGAGCACCTCCACCACCGCGGACGACGGCACCTACTTCCTGCCGGTCGACATGGGTCTGTACAGCATGGTGGCCGAGGCCCCGCCGCAGAGCGGATTCGCATGGGGCAGGACGCTCACCACGGTGACCGGCTCCGGCGAGCTGGACGTGGCGTTGCCGATTCCGTTCGTGGCGAGAGCCCGGCTGCATTCCGAGGCGGTCGACGTGGGGGGAGCGGTCGTGGAGTGGTACGAGGAGAGGGACGGCGCGGCCTACGCCGTGGCGCGCGTCACCGCGGACGGGAGCGGAAACGTGACCGCGCTCCTGCCTCCGTGACGTGCGAACATTCTGTGTTCAAACACGCCTTCGTGTCTTGACTTGGAGCGCGATATTTCGTCCCATCATGGCGTCCGAAGAACTTCCCAATGGAGGCACCCATGGGCGATCATTCGACGATGTGGAGTTATCTGACGGCCTACGATCTCGGGATGGACAAGGAGTCCATCCGCCGTTCGTTCGCGAATCACGTGGAGTACACCCAGGGCAAGGACGAGTTCTCGGTGACCGCCCACGATTTCTTCCAGAGCATCGCCCACGCCGTGCGCGATCGCATGCTCGATCGTTGGAACAAGACCCAGCGGTCCTACTACACGCCCGACACCCGCCGCGTGTATTACCTGTCGCTCGAATTTCTCATGGGGCGGCTGCTTCGCAACAGCCTCATCAACCTGGGAATCGAGCGCGAGACCAAGGAGGCGCTCGCGCAGCTCGATATCGACCTCGACAAGGTGCTCGAGGAGGAGTTGGACCTGGGGCTCGGAAACGGCGGCCTCGGGCGGCTCGCGGCGTGCTTCCTCGACTCCATGGCCACCCTGCGCCTGCCCGCCATGGGCTGCGGCATCAGGTACGAGTACGGGATCTTCAGGCAGAACATCTCGGACGGGGAGCAGGTCGAGCAGCCGGACAACTGGCTGCGCTACGGATGTCCGTGGGAGATCCCGCGGCTGGAGTGCCTGTATCCGATCAAGTTCCACGGCTGGGTGCGGCCGCGCGTCGACGAGCGCGGCAAGACGGTCTTCGACTGGGTCGACACGCAGGACGTCATGGCCATGGCCTACGACGTCCCGGTGCCCGGCTACGGGAACGACGCGGTCAACACCCTGCGGCTGTGGTCGGCCAAGGCGTCGCGGGAGTTCGACTTCACCGACTTCAACCGCGGCGACTACATCCAGGCCGTGCAGGACAAGAACGCCACAGAGAACATCTCGCGCGTCCTGTACCCCAACGACAAGGTGTTGCAGGGGCGCGAGCTGCGCCTCAAGCAGGAGTACTTCTTCGTCTCGGCGACGCTCCAGGACGCCCTCCAGCGGCACCTCAAGCTGCACCCCACGGTGGCCAACCTGCACGAGAAGGTCGTCTTCCAGCTGAACGACACGCACCCCGCCCTGGCCGTGGCCGAGCTCATGCGGCTTCTCATGGACGTTCACGGCATGGGCTGGGACGAGGCCTTCGCGGTCACGGAGAAGGCGTTCGCGTACACGAATCATACGGTCATGCCCGAGGCGCTCGAGCAGTGGCCGGTACACCTCATGGAGCGCGTGCTGCCCCGCCACATGCAGATCATCGAGGAGGTGAACGGCCGCTTCCTGGATGAGGTGCGCAGGAGGTACCCGGGCGACGAGCCGCGCGTGCAGCGCATGTCGCTCATCGCCGAGGGGTACGAGAAGCAGGTGCGCATGGCCAACCTGGCCATCGTGGGCAGCTACTCCGTGAACGGCGTCTCGGCCCTGCACAGCCGCATCCTGCAGGAGCGCATCTTCAAGGACTTCGCGGAGTTCTATCCCGGAAAATTCAACAACAAGACCAACGGCATCACCCCGCGGCGCTGGCTTTTGTCGTGCAACCCCGGGCTCGCGAAGCTCATCACATCGCGCATCGGCGACGGCTTCGGGCGCGACCTCTCCCAGCTCGAGGAGCTCATGCAACACATGACCGACCGTGGCTTCCAGGTCGAGTGGCGCAAGGCCAAGCGGGCCAACAAGGAGCGGCTCGCGGCGCACGTCAAGGATGCGTGCGGCGTCTTGATCGACCCCGAATCCCTCTTCGACGTGCAGGTGAAGCGCATCCACGAGTACAAGCGCCAGCACATGAACATCCTGCACGTGGTCAGGCACTACCTCGACATCAAGAGCGGGAGGAAGGCCGACCCCGTGCCGCGCACCTTCATCTTCGGCGGCAAGGCCGCGCCGGGCTACGACATGGCGAAGCGCATCATCCGCCTCGTCCACGCCGTGGCGGATCTCGTGAACAACGACGCCGCGACCCGCGATCTGCTCAAGGTCGTGTTCGTGCCCAACTACTCCGTGTCGCTCGCGGAGCTCGTCATCCCCGCGGCCGACGTCTCGGAGCAGATCTCCACCGCCGGCATGGAGGCTTCGGGCACGGGCAACATGAAGTTCGCCCTGAACGGCGCGCTCACGGTCGGCACGCTCGACGGCGCCAACGTGGAGATCATGGAGGCCGTGGGCGGCGAGAACATCTTCATCTTCGGGCTCGACGCGCGGGAGGTGGAGGAGATGCGCGTCCGCGGCTACGACCCGTACGAGCAGTACTCGTCAGACGCGGATATCCGGGAGGTCCTCGACACGGTCTCGTCCGGCGCGCTCTCGCCAGACGACCCGGGCCGGTTCCAGCCGATCGTCGACTCCCTCCTGCGCCACGGCGATCCTTTCTTCGTCCTCGCCGACTTCGCGGCTTACTGCGACTGCCACGCCAAGGTCGACGTCGCCTTCCGCGATGAGGACGGCTGGACGCACAAGGCAATCGCCAACGTGGCCCGCATGGGCCGCTTCTCGAGCGACCACACCATCACGCAATACGCCAATGACATCTGGCGCATCCCGGTCGCTTCGGCCAGGGACGAGGCCAAGGCCAGGGAAAGCCTCCCGCCGCGCGCGACGAAACCCCCGGTTCGCTGAAGCTTGTGAGCCCCCCTCGCGCGGGGGCCTACTGGGTGCCGGTCACCTCTACGTCGTCTATCTTCCAGAACAACCCATTTGAGGCGACGTACCTGAAGCTGAACTTGAACAACTTTTCCGTGCCTATCTTGGACGTCACGTTGAACGTCTCGTGGGTCTTGGCGTCGGCCGAGAAGCTCTTGAGCACCTCCCACGAGCCCGAGCCCACCTGGATGGCCACCTCGGCTGTGTCGCCCGAGCCCACGCTGAAGTTGTGGTTGAACGCGAAGGTCACGTTCTTGCAAGTCTGCATGTTGTAGGTCCGCGTCACGAGGCGCTCGTCCCAGCTTGCGGTCGAGCCCTCGGAGTTGCACCACCAGTAGCCGGCCGTCGAGCCGTTGCCGATGTTGTTGTCCGTGCCGCTCCACTTCCAGGTGTAGCCGTCGCTCGCGCCGTCCTCGATGGTCCACCCGGATGGAAGCGTGTCGCTCGGGAAGACCTCTTTCACGTTCAAGCCGCAGTCGCCGCCGGTGCCGGTGTCCGTATCGGTGCCCGTGTCGGTGCCCGCGTCGATGTCCGTGTCGGCGTCCGCATCGGTGTCGGTGTCCGCATCGGTGTCGGTATCCGTGTCGGTGTCCGCATCGGCGTCCGTGTCGCCATCCGCGTCACTCCCGGTGTCTTCCGTGCCGGTGTCCGTGTCCATGGATGCGTCACCGCTGCCGTCCGCGGCGGCGTCGGGCGCGGTTCGCACCTTGGCATTGGCGCAACCGCCGAGAGTCATTGTCAGCAGGGCGAGAAGCACGAATCCGGTGTGTGATGTATGCATAAGCTCTCCTCCTCGCGAACTCTCGCGGACCCAAGATACCCCCCTCACTTTCATGGTAATCGTGGGCCAACCGAAACGCAAAGGCAAAAAAGGTCTTTAGCGGGCTCCCGGAGGCGCGAGGGAGGAACAGTCGAGCGCTCCGGTGAGGACTTTGGCCCGGGCCGTCCATTGTGATCCGTCGGGGATGGCGGCCCAGCGCGCCTGATCGAAGTCGCACTCGCTCTTCCCGCCGTCCTGGTCCTGGAAGTGGACCCGGTAGGTCTCGATGCGCCGGCCCTCGCGCTCGCAACCCACGCACTGTCCGGTCCTTACGAGCGCGAAAGGCGCCCAGCCGGGCGTCTCGGCCAGGCTCCTGCCGCTCGAGGCGATGGAGCGGCCCTCGTACCATCTGTCGATCTTGTAGCGACATTTATCGTCGTACACCGGCTCCTCGCGATACTTGGTGGTGCACTCGCGCTTCTCCTTGTATGTGCCGTCGCCGTTGTCCACGCGCTTCGTCGAGCAGTCCTCTCCGTCCGGGATCTTGTTGTGGGAGCGGACCTCGCGGCTCTTCGACACGTCATACGCGCTTGAGGGCATGGAGCCGCACCAAGCGGATTCCTCCCGCGGCCCGAAGACCTCGATCTTGATCTCGCGCGCCCACGTGTGGCCGTACGCCGTGACCGTCACGGGCTTCTTCCAGGCGAAGAGCGCGACAATGACGGCGAGGACGACCAGGACGACGCCGGCCACGATCCCGACTACGAGGCAGCCCTTGCCCTTCTTCGGCGGGGCGGGCTTGGCTGGCGTCTTCGCGGGCTTGACCGCGGGCTTGTCCTCGCACAGCGCCGCGTCCTTGGCCCCCTCGAGCGGGGAGCCGCAGGCCGTGCAGTTCTTGGCCTTTGCGCCCATGGGCGCCTTGCACGCGGGGCAGATCCTGTCCGCGCCCGTGTAGACGTGATCCTTGACGAGCACCTTGTCCTCGTCGGACGGGAAGTAGCGCGTGGTGGGATCCTGCTCGGCGCCGCACTCCGGGCAGTGCCGGTGCGTGAGCCCGAGGAGCTTCCTGGTGCCGCAGTACGGGCAGTTCCACAGCATCTCGTAGGTTCCGAGGTCCTGCTCGCTCATGGCGCGCTCCTTTCACGTGTGGGCGGGTGACTGTCGAGCAGTGTAGAGCAAGGGCGGTGGAGCCACAACCGGGGCTCACTGGGGCGTGTGCCTCACGGGCTCGGGGCCTTCGCGGTCGAAGCGAAGGACGACGACGTCCAGAAAAGCGTCGTCAAGATCTGGCAGCGAGATCTCGTCGGTATCACAGCGGTGTGGATTCCGGATCGAAACGCAAGGAGCCCAAGGGAACAAACCCAAGGGAACAAACAGGAACAAACAGGGTCAAACCTGCACAATTGACAATTCAAGCATTGCCAGAACCAAGCTTGATGGTTTTCGCGGATGCCTGAAAAAACGCTGAAATACCGCGGCTGAATTCGCCGCCATAATTGTCAATCGGGCAGCTTTGACCCCTCTTCCTCGCCGCCATAATTGTCAATCGGGCAGCTTTGACCCCTCTTCCCTCTCCGGCTCACCTCGGCGGCTTGTTCCGATCGAGCCGCATGAGCAGGACTTCGGTTCCACCGGACGTGGAGATACCCATGGATTGGGCCGGGCTGTCACCGATGGTGGGTGTGCCCGCGAAAAAGCCCGCGGCGTAGATAGTGTCGTTTCCCACGGCCGCGACTGCGACCACGCCATCGGTTGCGCCCCAAACACTCTCCCCGCCGAGCCGGAAAGCCCAGACCAGCTTGCCGTCGGGCTCGTACATGGCCAGAAAGCCGTCCTCGCGTCCATCTGACACGAGCGTCGTTTCCGCGGGCTCTCCGGCGCCAAACGTCTTCTCTCCATTGACAGTACCACCAACAACAAGGCTCCCGTCCGCGAGCTCCGCGATGTCCCGTGCGCCGCTTTCAACATCTCCTCGATGTCCCGGCCCGACGGCTGCGGCCGCCCAGTGCTTCTGGCCCGTTGCCGAAAGCCGCGACAGGTAGATCTGCGGCAGGTTCTCGGTTCCTTCCGCGATCTGCCCGTCCCCCAGGTCGATCTTGCCAGCGAACTGGCCAGCCACCGCGAGGTCGCCGTTTTTCAGCACGAGAGGCTTTGCCGGTCCATCTGGTCCCATGCCTTCCTGCGGTTGCCGGATATCAAGATCGATGGCCCAATCCAGACCGCCGTCCACGCCGTACCTGGCCGCATATTGCCCAAAGGGCTCACCGGCGTCGAGCGTCACATCCGCGGCCCCGCCGCCTTCCACCGTGGCAGCGTTCTCGTACCACCCGGCGACCACACACGAGCCGTCCGGCAAGGCCTCCACGCCCCAGGCCCCATCCTCTCCGGCTCCTCCGATCCGCCGCGCCCAGCGCGCCAGGCCCTGGGGGTCGAACCTCACGAGAAAGCCGTCCGACACCCCCTCCGGTTCCGGGACGAGCGCGATCTCGCCGCTCTGGGATGGAATCACGAACGGACATTCCAACCAGAGCGCGAGGCAGGAGGAGCCGTCGGGAAACGCGGCCAACCCCCAACCATAGATGTTCCCTGGTCCCTCGCCGTCGTACCCTGGCATCCAGTCCGCGACCGTCACCTGTTCGAACGCGCCGTCGGGCGCGTAGCGGGCCAGGGCTTGGCACGCATCGCACCTGAGCTTGAGAGACATCTCTTTGGGCTCGCCCGCGCCGAACACCACAGGCGGTCTCTTTTCGCCGCCCTGCACCCTGGCGGAAAGCAATAATGAGCCATCCGGAAGCACGTCCAAGTCATTTCCCTCGAACATTTCGTCCTGAATCGTCCTGACCCAAATCGGAATACCATCCGACGTGTAGCGCGTCAGAAAGATGGCTCCGTCATCGTATGGGCGGATGGGGATCTCGTTGTCGCTTCCTGGACCGAACATGACGTTCTCCGAATACAAATGTCCGGTAAAATACAGGGATCCATCGGGACCGATTTCCAGATCCTGTGCCAGGTTGGACAAAGGAAGTCCGGGCATATTGCCATCCCCTGTTGTTTGCCGGGCCCACGCGAGGTGCCAGCCCGGAGCGAAGTCCTGAGCCGCGGGCAGAAGAGGGACAAAGATGTCGACGCTCCCGGCATCCGGCGAGCCCGGGGCCGGCCGCGTCCGCGTGCCGCAGCCGAGCCCTTGAGCGAACAGGGCTGCAAGAGCCATTGCCGCGAATCGGCTTCCAAGCCTCGCGATCCTTGCGGTCGATCTCATGGCGTGATCCTCTCCAACAGGGAAATCATACTACGGTGTGGCAGGGTGGGGAATCGAGCCCAAGGTCGGACAACGGGTCATTCAGGACAATAGTCTGTGTAGACCCACGAGTCCGCGCTGGTGCCGGTCCCCTCGAACTTGCCGAGGTACTCCGGATTTCCAAAGTCGTAGTTGGTGTAGGCGGTGAGCTCCTGCACGTAGTACTTGATGTACGAGGCGTCGTAGCCGCACGTGCTGCTTTCTGCTTGGGGCCAAAGGGTCGATTTTTGGTACCTCCCGAACCACCAGTCGCCCCAGTCGCAGTAGTCGCACGACGAGTAGGGCGTGCGGAAGCTCAGCTTGATGCCGTCCACGTCGAGGAAAGCCGCGGAATGACACACAGAATAGTAGCCACTTCCTTCGTCATAAATGGCCGCGCCGGAATAGGTGGTCCAGGTGCAGTCGCTGCCCGTGCAGTGCTGGAGCGACACGGCGTACGCCGCCGGCCTCTGGTACCAGCACCACTCGTCCAGGCCCGCGCCTCCCATCTCGATATCCGCGTCCGGCTCCACGTACGGCAGCTCCTCGCCCAGCTTTTCGAGGAGCTGGTCGAGCTCCGCGTCGCTCTTGCTGGTGTAGACCTCCTCCGCCCTCGCGCCCGCGGACATGGCGACGACGATCGCCACGCCCAATACCGTGCTCAGTCCTTTCATCTTCCCTCTCCTCGTCAGTGGCCGCTCCCACGCGGCCGGTTGAAACCCCCGCTCCCCCATGGAGCGAGTTGGGTCATCGGTTGTCATTCCCGCCGTTGAACGTCCTCCCCGGCCGCCTGCGGTCGAAGCACGACAGCACGCCGAGGATGCGCCCCAGGTCGACCTGGTCGCGCGCGCCCAGGCGCCTGCGGATGCGCTCGAACCGCTTGCGCACCATGGGCGGCGACAGGTCGAGCGCCGCCGCGATGTCCTTCTCGGACCCGACTCCCGCGAAGAGCGCGTCGAGCAGCGCGAGGTCGTCGTAGTCGAGGCCCTTGGAGACGAGGTACGTGCGCACCGCGGGGTTGAGCGGCTCCGGGAACGGCCCGTTCCCCCGGCGCCACGCGAGCAGGCATTCGATGTCGGCCACGAGGTCAGCGCTGGACTTGAGCAGGTAGCCGTCCGCGCCGGCCCGCGCGGCCTCGAACGCGCTCTCGACGGAGTCGTCGCCGGACAGGATGAAGACCGGTTTGTCGTAGCCGCCGCGGCGGGCGTACGCGAGCAGGTCGAGCCCGTCCCTGGTGCGGGGCGTGAGGTGCAGGTCGAGGATGACGACGTCGGGCTCGGCGCGCTTCAGCTCGGCAAGGGCCTCGTCAGCGCTTGCGGCGGTCGCGATCTTGCAGCCGGCGGAGCCGAGGGTGCAGGAGAGGGTCCGAAGAATGTTCGGCTCGTCGTCTACGAGGAGAATCGACCGGGCGGAGATGTATCGGGGGGGGGGGGGGGAACCCCCTTATCTCCC